>CAXRHS010000623.1:0-3145 GCA_964230235.1 Myxococcota bacterium | reverse complement strand
GACAACGCCCACCTGCCGGCTCAACAGCGCAAGCGCGCCGTCGCTCAGGCCGATGCACGGCAACTTCCATACCGCTGCCCAGGCGATTTTCTGCGTCGGATCCCACAGCGCGCGCACCAACGTGCGAATGTCGCGCGCGGGTTGGCACGCGCCGAACCCCTTGCCGCCGACCTGAAAGGCCGGAAAGCCGCCCTCGACCGCGTTGAGCCAACTCACAGCTGTTGCCACGTTGTGCCAATTGGGGCACAGCACCGCAGCAGTTTCGTTGGCCGTTTCCGGCGCAGACCAGTAGAGCTGAAGGCGCTTGAGGAATCGCCGCAGCGTCTTGTCCGTGGCAGTCGCGCAGTTCCAACTGCCGTCCTTGCCGTCTTTCGACAAGTCAGGCCGCGGTGCCGCGATGTGGATTGGACAGGCCGGCAACAGGTCGGTAGCAGGCAACTCGTAGGATCCCTTGGCCGCCGTCACGTCGGCGATTGAAAGCACACCGGGCAGCCCCTGTTCGGCCGCAAAGGCAAACAACTCGCCAACACCGCGCACCAACTCGGGCGTCGACCGGAAGTTGACGTTGAGCGACTCGACCCCGCCCTTGGCCTGTGCGTCAGCCAACAGCCGGTCAAAGATCGCCGGCTCGGCACCGCGAAACAGGTAGATGCTCTGCCGCGGGTCGCCGACGTACACGGTCTCAAGCTGCGCGCCATCGCCGGGCAGGTCCGTGAGCGCGGCGTACAGACGCATTTGCTGCGGGCTGGCGTCCTGGGCTTCGTCGACCAGCAGCGCTCGAAAACGCGAACGCAAATGCGGCGGTGGCTGTTGGCACAGTTCGATCGCTACCTCGCTGAGCAGTTCATAGCTCAGCGCACCGGAGGCCACGCATTCGCGGAGGGCTGCGTCGCGTACCAGGGACGCAACTGCGACAAGGTCGCTGCGGTACGTATCGGCGCGCTTGCGGGCCGCCTCGCCCGGCCAGTCTGCGCACGCACCAACCAGGGCCTTGACCGGCAGCACCACGCAGCCGAAGTCCAAGGCCGGCAATGCTGCCAAACTGGCCGCCAGCGCCTGGGCATCTGCTGGGTTCTCCTTCATCCGGTTGCCGCAGTACGCAACGGCCGCATCGGGGGCGGGGTCGTCAGCGCCGTCGGCAAGCCATGCCTCCAACTCTGCTTTGCCAGGCCCCGCACCGGGCTTATTGGCGCCGGTACCGTACGTTGCACGCAACGCCTGGGCGGCCACTAGTCGTGCGGCCTCGAAAAGCTCACACGCCGAAAGCACGCGGTGCTGTGGCTCGTTCCCAGCGAGCAAGGAAACTTGGTCCACAACGCCAGCCAGTGTCCGCTCCGCAAGTAAGCGCTGCACTGACGGCAGCAAAATGCCGTCCTTCCCGTCCACGACTTGTCGGGCGACGCTGGCAAACACGGCCGGGGCGTCGCCAACCTGCACCGGCAGGTCGAGTGCCACACGCTCCGCGCCAATCCCTAGCGCCGCGTGCAAGCCAAACTCATTCAACAGCCGCTGCACGAAGCTGTCGGTGGTGCCGATCGGCGCTTGAGCGAGTTGTCGGCGCGCGCGGGCGATGACGGCGGGATCCGTCGGCGTCACCGGCTGCATCTTGGCTTGCCAGGCCTTGCCGAGCGATGCCAGCGCGTCGCTATCGCCCTCTGCAGCGCGCAAGGCGGTCTGGACACGGTCGATCAGCTCAGCGCCGGCTGCTCGTGTGAACGTGATCGCAATGATCTCGCTAGGCGCAAGGCCCCTGTGCAACAGGCTGAGGTACTTCGTCACCAGTTCAGTGGTCTTACCACTGCCGGCCGCAGCGACGATGACAGTCGGGTTGGCTTTCATGATGTGGCATCCTCCGAGTCGTCGTCTGCATCATCGCCGTGCTCGAGAGCGATGCCGCCGGCGTACTGCCGAAACCGGCACGCTTCGAGATACGGGCAATAGTCATGGCCCTTTTCGCGTACGGCCGGGCACGTTTTGGGGTGGGGCACCAGCGCAAACTCGCCCTGTCGCGCGCGCTGTACCGCACGGCCGGCCAACGCCGCAAACGCATCGAGGTCGGTCTCGAGTTCGGTAGTCAGTGCCAGCCCTTTGTCTGCCCGCTTCCCCCTTACGAAGCGAAGCTGGTCCAGGCCGAACGCCGCGATCCGGGGCAGCACGAACTCGGCAGGTCCCTTGCCTGCTGAAATGGTTTGCCGCAACGCAATGGTATACAAAGCGGTCTGCGGCTTGAGCCCCTGCAGGATGCCTTTGGCGACTTGCGCAGCGGTGAAGGCAGTTTTCGACGTCTTGAAGTCTGCGAGCTGAATCGCGCTACCCTCGCTGCCCTTCAATTGCCACGCGCGGTCGATGCGGCCGTGCACGGCGACTCGTTCCGCGCCGAGGTCAATTGTCAGTGGTTCTCCGGTCTTGGTGTGCCGGTCGTAGCCGAACTGCCACTCGACTGTGCCATGCGTAATGGCGCCGTTGAGCGCCGCCATGTCGGCCCGCCGGTCAGCGAACGCCGGCGCAAGCGCCGTTACCTGATTGCGCAACTGCGGCTGATCCATGGCGGCCGCCCAGGCCAACTTCTCAGGCTTGTGGCCAGGTGCTCGCGCGAAGAACTCGTCACCGGTTGGATTCCGATCCTCGAGCAGCAGGAGCACCGACGTCACGGCCATCTTGCGGATGCTGCCCTGACGGCCACCCTTGGGATTCCAAGGTTGAGCCGTCGCCTCCATCCACGCGCTCGCCTGTTCAACGATTTGATCCAGGTCGTCCTCAAGACTTTTGGTCGTGGCCTTGACGAGGGCATCATTGTTCAGTTGGGCTCTGACGCGGTCTGGCACGTAGGCATCGATTTGTCGCACCCATCGCTCGGCCGTACCGCTCGCAGAAGCTTGCAAAGCGGCAGAAAGCTTGCTGTCGATGGTGAACTGTTGGGCAACCAACGTTTTCAGCGTGGCAGTCAGCTGATCGCGCGCTTGCGGCAAGTCTGCCTCGAGCGGCCGCCAGCGCGGGTCGCAAGCGATCCCTTCTAGCGCCTTGTGCATCTTGTCGCCGATCTGCCGGCTGTCCAGATCCTCGCTCTGGGCCTCGTCGTCTTTCAGCCGCAGCACCAGCTTGGCGTAACCCTGGAAGCCGCAATGCCAAAGCGCTTCGAACCCGC
>CAXRHS010000622.1:0-4838 GCA_964230235.1 Myxococcota bacterium | reverse complement strand
ATTACGCTGACCGGCAAGAAGTCGGACAAGCAAATCAAATTCCGCGACGTGCGTCTGGCCGTGCCGCGCTTGTTCGCGTGGCCGCAGGGCGAGAGCCAATAACCAACAGCGGTTTGGCCGCAGTGACTGGGGGGCAGGATGATCGGCAATTGTGGTTTATGCATGGGCGTTTGGCGTGGCGGGCTGACGAGGTTGGCGGCCCTGCTGGTGCTGTCCGTGGCGGTCGCCCAGCCAGTCTGGGCGCAAATTCGCATCGGCCCCGTCAAGCTGCCCGTGGGCGGCAGTGGCGGCGCCCTCTCCGCGGCAGCCCGCGACAAGCTCGACAAGTACATCTTGCCGCTGGGGCGGTTGCGCACGGTGGCTGCCGTGGCCAATGGCCCTGTGCACCCGGCGCTGAACCGGACCGCGGTGATGTTCTTGCAGCGTGTGGACTACTACAACTATGAGGTCAACAAGTATTATCCGATGTTGCGCGACACCGACAAGGCGAATCCCGAGATGGTGGCGGCGATGGCCCGCGTGCGCGAGGTCGTCGACTGGCGCAACCGCGTCGCCGACAACATCAACGCCGGCGCCAAGGTCGACCCCAAAAGCGACGTGCTGCCCCCGGTCACCGACTGGCAGGTGCAACTGCAGCCGGGCCAGCCCGACCCCTTCACCACCCGACCGGGCACAACGGTCAGCGGCTGCGTTGCCGCCAACCCCAAAGCAGCCCGCGACCAGGCCGACGTGCAGTTGGTCGAAGCGGAGTGGGAGCAGGACGACGCGGCCCGCCAGGCCAAGCTCGACCACGCCAACGCGTACCGCAAGTACGTGGCGCGGCAGGCCTGGGGCATCCCCGGCTATGGCAGCTATCCCGAACTGGCCGGCAAGGCCGACAAGCTCAGCGCCGACCTGGAGGCGGCGTTTCCCAAGGTCGATCCCACCCAACCCAAGTCGGCGGCCGACGTGGTCGCAGGCTACGAGGCCGTGCAGGCCAAGACCGCGGAGGCAAAGGCGTTCTACACGGCGTTGACCAGAGTCAGCGCGTGCGCCGATTTTGCCGGCAAGTGGAACACGCTGGCTGGCGCCAAGATCAACAACCGGATTGCCGACCATGCCAAGCCGATGGTCGACGTGCTGTACCGCAGTTGTGGCTCGCACCTGGACCAGCCCGAAGAGGTCGCGCGCAAGCTGGCCGCGCCGGCCGCCGACCTGACCGGGCTGCACAACCAGTTTTCCGATGTTCTGCACCTGTTCACCCGCGCCGAACCGGTGGTTGCGCTGTTGCCCGCGCTGCCGGTGTGGGCGCAGTTTGTGGGCAAGAACCCGACGACTTTTACCACGCTCGTCAACGCCAATCGCAACAGCGTCGCCAAGTGCGCGGAGTCGACCACCTTCTTGCAGGGACCGGGCGCGCAAACGCTGCTCAAGATGATCGAGCTCAATGGCATGGCCAAGGGCGGCTCCGACGCCAAGAACGAGAAGATTGCGCGCGGCTTTCTGGCCCAGGCCATCGCGATCAAGGCCTCGGGCGGCGACAGCGACAGCGAGGATCGAATCGTGACCAAGGGCGACAAGGCCTACAAGGTCAAGTTTGCCTGGAAGGATTTTCAGGTCGACGAGGTCAGCAAGGTCGGCACGGGCGACGATGCTGGCTTCAAGGTCGCCGCGGTTCCGGGCCTGCCCGCCGACCTGTGCTACGTCAAGTTCGTCAACTTTCGCATGTACACCAAGGGCGTCGACGTCAGCCTGAACAGCTGGGATTTCAACGGCGGCGGCAATGCGACGCCGATGCTGTGCCAGAACGCCAAGCGGGCCAGTCCGTTGCCGTAAGGTCCCATTGAAAGTGGACTCGGTTCTCTACGTTGGCCCATTGCTTGCCTGATGGGTCGCAAGCTCGCGACTTTGCAAGTTGACTTGCCGCTGCCCTGACTGGCACAGCGATCGCGTCCCGTGCCAGACCTTGCTCCCAAACGCCGCCGCAGGTTTGCGTAGCGCACGTCAAAGCACGTAAGGTGAGCGCGCGCAGCCGCGCCGGCCGCTGCCTGTGCAACCGGAGGCCCGTTGTTCCACCGAAAGCTTGTTGCGCTCCTCCTTTCGCCTGTCATTGCCGTGGCCCTTGTCTCATGTGGCGAAGAAGCCGCTGTCATCGCAGGTTTGCCCACCGACGCTTCAGCCGTCAGCACAGACGGAACCAGCCGCCTGGGTGACGGCGCAGCGCCGGGTGTCGACACCGCCGGGCCGGATGCCGCCTTGCCAGACGCCGCACCCAGCGAGACGCCCCCAGACACCACCGCCGACGGGGGCGCGGAGACGTTGCCCGATGCGCCAGAAGTCACCGCGCCGGCTTGCACGAGCGCCAGCGACTGCAGCACCAGCGGGCTGGGGCCGTGCGTCGCACCCCAGTGCCAGGCCAGCAAATGCGTCATCGTCGCCTTGCCCGTCGGGGCGACCTGTAGCGACGGCCTGGCCTGCACCAGCGGCGACAGTTGTGGCCTCAATGGCGTGTGCGCCGGCACGGTGGACCCCAAGGCCTGCAGTTTTGCCGACTACGCCAAGCACCCCAGCTGCGCGACCTTGAGCTGCCAAGACGGCGCCGACGGCAAGGCAGTCTGCCTGTTTGCCGACTTGACGGCCACCTGCAGCGACGACAGTGCGTGCACCGCCAACGACACCTGCCAGTTTGGCGCTTGCCTTGGCAACCCTGTGTCCTGCGACGACGACAACTCTTGCACGACCGATAGTTGCGTCAAAGCCAGCGGTTGCCAACATGGGGCGGTCGTTGGCGTCACCCCATGCAGCGACGGCAACACCTGCACGCAAGGCGACGCGTGCGCTGCGGGTGCCTGCGCACCCGGTGTGGCGCTCGCCTGCGCCGACAACAACCCGTGCACGCAAGACAGCTGCGACGCCAAGGTCGGCTGCACCCACCTGCCGGCCGCCGGAACGTGCAGTGACAGCAACGCCTGCACCCTTGGCGATACCTGCGTCGGCGGCGCGTGCTTGCCAGGGGCCGCGACGGTGTGCGACGACGCCAACCCGTGCACCGGCGACGCCTGCAACCCGCAAACCGGCTGCACCCACCCCGCGAACAGCCTGGCCTGCGACGACGGCAGCCCGTGTACCTTGGGCGACCAGTGTCAGGCCGGAGCCTGCAAAGGCGGCCAACCGCCGGCCTGCGGCGATGGCAATCCGTGCACCGATGACAGTTGCGACGCCAAGACAGGCTGCGTCCACCAGGCCAGCGCCGCGCCATGCAGCGATGGCAACTTGTGCAGCGAAGGCGACTCTTGTTCGCAGGGCACCTGCGTGCCCGGCCAGGCCAAGGCGTGCGACGACGGCAATCTCTGTACCAGCGACGGCTGCGACGCGCAAAAAGGCTGTCAATTCACAGCCAACGTCCAACCGTGCGACGACGGCGACGCGTGCACCCAAGCCGACACCTGCGCCGCCAGCGCGTGCGAACCTGGCAAGGCTATCGGCTGTGACGACGGCAACCCCTGCAGCGACGATGGTTGCAACGCCAAGACCGGCTGTGTCCACCTGGCCAACGCCGCGACCTGTGACGACGGCAATGCGTGCAGCAGCGGCGACCAGTGCAAAGGCGGCACCTGCAAGCCCGGCAAGCCGCCCGTGTGCGACGACAACAACCCGTGTACGTCGGACACCTGCGCCGCCGACCAGGGCTGTGGCAGCGTCCCAAACAGCTTGCCGTGCAGCGACGGCTCGGTGTGTACGCTTGGCGACCAGTGTGCGGCCGGCCAATGTGTCGCCGGCAAGGCCACCTCGTGCAGCGACGGCAATCCGTGCACCAACGACCTGTGCGATGCCAAGGCCGGCTGCGCGCACCTGCCCAACGCCGCCACTTGCAGCGACGGCAACGCTTGCACGGCCAACGATGCCTGCGCGCAAGCCGCCTGTGCGGGCGAGGCGATCAGCTGCGACGACGCCAACCCGTGCACGGCCGACGCCTGTGCGCCGGCGAGCGGTTGCAGCCACAAGGCCCTGAGCCAGGCGTGCGACGACGGTTCGGCCTGTACCGTGGCCGACCAGTGTCAGGGCGGTGCGTGTGTGGCCGGCAAGGCGATGGCCTGCAACGACGCCAATCCGTGCACCACCGACGGCTGCGACGCAAAGCTCGGCTGCGTGCACCTGCCAGCCGCCGCCACCTGCAGCGACGGCAACTTGTGCAGCGTGGGCGACGCCTGCGGGGGCGGTGCGTGCTTGCCTGGCCCGGTCACCGCCTGCGACGACGGCCAGACCTGTACCGTCCAGTGGTGCGATCCGGCCAAGGGCTGCCAGGTGCTGGCGATTCCCGGTCCATGCGACGACGGCTCAGCGTGCACCAGCGGCGACAGCTGCAGCGGCGGCGCCTGCGCGGGCAAAGCAGTGCAGTGCGACGACGGCGATGCGTGCACGGTGGATAGCTGCGATGTCAAGCTTGGCTGCAGTTACGTCGCCGCAGCCGACGGCACGCCGTGTGGCGGCACGGGCAGCTGCAGTGCCGGCAAGTGCTCGCTCGGCAGCCAGCCGAACCCGGCGCCGTCGTGCCTGGCGATTCTCAAAGCTGCGCCCAAAAGCCCAAGTGGGGCCTACTGGCTCGACCCCAACAAGACCGGCGCCTTCCAGGCCTACTGCGACATGGTCAGCGAGGGCGGCGGTTGGACGTCGCTCGTGCACCTGACGCCGATTGCCAAACTCAACTTCTCGGTGCCGCACAGCGAGCGCGCGCTGTCGCAGGGCGCACAGTTCTGGGTGCTGGGTCCGCGCAAGGGCGCGAATTATGCCGTGATTGCCTACCTGGGCCGACCTGCCGCGGCGGTCCAGGCCACCGCGCCGACGCCGGCGCAGACCGG
>CAXRHS010000621.1:0-5627 GCA_964230235.1 Myxococcota bacterium | reverse complement strand
GTAGAGCTTGAAGCGCAGTTCGTGCTGCCCGGCTTCGATCGGGCGGTAGAGATTCATTCCCAGGCCGGCGCCGCTGCCCATCCCGTCGAGCAGTGCGATGTCGGCCACGGCCAGGTCAGCAGCGGCGCCATCTGCGTCGTTGACCGGCAATTCGGGCGTCGCGGTGTCGGCATCCGGCGCGCTGACATCGACCGCGACGAGGTCGCTTGCGGCGTCGCTTGCGCCAACTTCGGCCGCTGCCGCCTCGACCGCGCTGTCGGTCGCTGTGAGCTCGCCGCCCCCATTTGCGAGGCTATCGGGTCCACCCAGCGATGCCACCGACGACTGGCCGCCATCGACGCAACCGACCACCAACGCGGCTGCGCTGCCAACCCAAACCCGATTCCTATGCATGGCCCGACCTCCGGCGCGCATGGTAGCGGCCGCCGCGGTCGGCGCAAGCGCAGGCTGCGGCAAGCCGGGGCGCGCGTCGCGTTTTTTTGGGTACTACTTGGGTGCGCCCGCCGCGATCCACGCCTTGAGCGCGGCGATCCCACCGTCTGCGTCGACGGGTTCGCTGGCCCCCACCGGCATCAGCTTGCCCTGGCCTGGCTGTGGGTGGGTCACCTTGAGGTACAAGAACGAGTCGTCCGGCTTGCCAGGCTCCACGCGTACGAAACCGCTCGCGCCTGGATGCAGCGCCTGGACGCCGATCAACTGCGCGTAGCTTTTGCCTTCTTCCAGCACCAGTTCGCCAGCGTGCTTGGCGGCAGAGTGGCACGAGCCAAAGGCGCAGGACGCCGCGAAGTACTCTTTTTCGAGCGATGCCAAGGTCGGCTTGACCTTGCACGGATTGACGTCTGCCACGGCCGCGTCTGCGTCTGGCGCTGCCGGAGCCGTGTCTGTCGGCGGTTGCTTCGCCGCATCGCTGGTCGCCGTATCGACGGCGGGCTTGCTGTCGACGGCGGCGCCCGTGTCGGCGGCAGCCGTGGCGTCACCTGCGGTGTCTGCGACTTCTGGGCTCGCTGGTGCCACCGCTGTCGTACAGCCAGTCGCCGCGACCCATGCGCCGAAAACGCCAGACCAAACGCGCGGCGCCGCCACGACTACTCCTCAAAACCAATGCCAGCCGCGTCAGACTTGGACTTGAGCAGCGCCCGATACAGGGTTTCTTGGATTTTGCGGTTGATCCGCGGCCACGACACCACCACCTTGGCGAATTGGCTTGGGTTCAGCACTTTGCGAAAAGCCGCCGTGCGCTCGTATTCGATGTCTTCCAGGCGCTTGCGGCCGGCGAGCAACTCGTCGACCAGCCGCGAAATCGCGGCGTCGTTGGGCTTGGGGTCTTTGAGCAGCTTGTCGAGGTCGGCGCGGCGCTGCCGCTGATCCTGGCGGGTGGCGATGACCTTGTCTTCGTAACCCGCGGCGATCTCGACGACTTTGGCGACCGCGGTCGCGTCGGGCTTGAGCACCTCGGCCAGCTCTTGCGCGCGCAGACCGCGAATGCGCTGCAAGAGTTTGGCGCGCGCCTCCTCCCGTTTCTTGGGATCCACTTTCTTGACGGGCGGTTTGGCCACAGCCGGCTTGCCCGGAGCGGCCGTCGGGTTGACCGGGGCCGGCAAGCGTGCAGGCGCGGCGCCTGGCTGGGCCGGGCGGGCGGCGGCCGCAGGAGGCGGCGCGGGACGTGCCGGTGCAGGCGCGGGCACTTGCGCCAGGACTGCGGGAGAAGTGGCAAGGACCGTGATCAGCGCCAGCCCCAAGGCCGCGCGCAGCTGGATAGGGCAGGGCATCGCGCTAGGCCCCCTGACCGTTTTCGGCTTCGTCATCGAGGGCCGTGCCAAGGGCATCGAGGTCGATGTCGTCCAAGTCCTCCAGCTCGTCCAGCGTGTCGAGCGGGTCATCATCGCTGGCCGCCAGATCGTCGACAAACGCGCGGTCGGTCGCGACCGCCTCTTTGGCCGAGCCGAGCAGCGCCCGCGCATCGACCTGCTCTTCGGCCTGCATCGGCCCGCCGGCCAGCCAATGTTGCACCGGCGTCACGGCCAGCGCGACCAGGGCCGCAGCCAGCGCCAGGCCACCGGTCCAGCGCAGCATGGCGGGCGCCTGCCAGCGGCGCCGGGCCGGCAGTGCGTCGACTTGCGCAAGCACCTCAGTCTCAAACTGGCGGAAATAGGCAGCGCCGTGAGGCGGGCGATCGCGCTCGCCGACGTCGCGCACACCCATCAGGATTGCCCGCAGTTGCCGGACTTCCAGCGCGCACGACGGGCAGTTGCGGACATGGGCTGCGACATCGGCGGTTTCTGCCGCGGTCAGCGCATCGTCGGCAAAAAGCGCCAAAAGCGGCTCACATGCGGCGCACGCGGTCGGCAGCGCGTCCGGTGGCGGCGGCTGCATCAGGTGGGCGGGGTCAGGCTTGCGGATCATGGCGGGGCTCCGGGGGATCAGTGGGCAGGCGGGGCGAGCAGCGCGCGCAACCGTTTGAGTGCATGATGAAAATTGGCCTTGGCGGCGTTCTCGCTGCTGGCAGTGGCCTCGGCCACCTCCGCAAACGACAACCCTTCTTGTACGCGCAGCTCGACCACCAGCCGCTGTCGCGGCGGCAAGGTCTCGATCGCACGCGCGACCTGGGCTTGGGTTTCGGCGTCGCCGAGCAGCTCGGTTGCCAGCGGTGCAGCGTCGCCGGCGTTGTCGTCCAACGGGTCGGCGCGCCAGCGGCCGCGATCGCGGACATGGTTCAGCGCCAGGTTGCTGGCGATGCGCAACACCCAGGTGCGAAAGCTGGCATCGCCGCGAAAGGTGTCGGCGCTTTGCCAGGCGCGCACGAATGCGGCTTGCGCGATGTCTTTGGCGTCTTCGTCGTTGCGCACGACCCGCCACACCACGGCATACGCGATGCGCTGGTGGCGGCGAACCAGCTCGGCAAAGGCGGCCCGGTCGCCCTTGCGAAAGCGCTCGGCCAGCTGCGCTTCGTCGCTTGCGATCACGCGGCGCTCCGCTGGTTCGGCGAGCCCTGCCGCAGCTGGCAGCGACACAGACGCCCGCGCCTGCGCAAACTGGCGCACGCTCGCGTCACAGGGCACCGGCGGCACAAGGTCTCGGGCTTGGTGGACATCGGGGGCCAAGACTGCGAACGCACCGGTAGAAACGAAATCGGACATCGGGCGACTCCCGGGGCCACAGACACCGCAGCGCGCCAAAAGTGAAATTGGCGCGGCCAGCGCAGCGCATGGTGCCGGCATCGTGCCGCGATTGCCAACCCCCGCGCCATCGTGGCAAAACGCCGCCAGGCCTCGGCCGGGAATGACCATGACCAAGGACAACCACAGCGCGCGCGGCGGCGCCTTCAAGCCCGACGCCAAGGCCAAGCCCGGTGGTGCGGTCAAGCCCGCAACCCCGGCGCGCGCGCAGACGCCCGCAGCTGCCGCTGACGCCGCTGCAGGCCATCGCTACCAGGGCGCACAGGCGCTGCGCGCGATGCGGCCCGAGGCGACACCCGGCGCCATGCCTGCGGCCGCCGCGCAGCCCTTGCAGACCGAGCTGCATCGGCAAGCCGCCGAGCTGCGCGACCAGCACGGCGAGCGGCTGCAAAACAGCGCTGGCCGACTTGGAGTTCCGGAGTCGTCGCTGGCGGCGATCTTGCTGACGGAACGCCAGTACCTGGCGCGGCCGTCGCCCGCGACGGCGGACAAGATGCCGGTGCGCTTCGAGCCGTTTGTGTTCTTCAGCCAGACCGGTCGGTGGCTGGTGGCGACGCACCGCGATCAAGCCGCAGAGTACGCCAGCTTTGATCAGGCGCGCGGCCACGACGACCTGGCGGCGCACCGCTCGCTGCGCATGGGGGTCGGGCAGGTCAGCGGCCAGGAGGCGGAACTGGCCGGCTTCGCCACCCCGCAGGCCATGCACGACGCGCTGCAGAAAGGGCCGGCCGCCCAAATCGACGCCCTGGTCGCGCTGGTTCAAGGCCACGACGACCTGCGCGGCGCCCTGGCCAACTCAGATTGGACGCAAGCTGCGCTGCTGCGAGCCGGTCCGGGCTATGGCGCGCTTGGCTACGATCAGACCTTGCAGCTGGCGGCGCAGGTCTATCGCGCGGTCAAGCCGGGCGGGGGCGACGACGACGACGACAAGAAGCGCAGGCGGCCGGGCAAACCCTGAAAGGCGTCAATCTTCGTCCGTGCTCAACACAGCCAAGAAGGCGTCTTGCGGCACATCGACGGTGCCGACCATTTTCATGCGCTTCTTGCCCTCTTTCTGGCGTTCCAGCAGTTTGCGCTTGCGGCTGATGTCACCGCCGTAGCACTTGGCCGTCACGTCTTTGCGCACGGCCTTGACGGTCTCGCGGGCGATGATGCGCGCGCCGACCGCGGCCTGGATGGCGACGTCGAATTGCTGGCGCGGAATCACCTTGCGCAGCCGTTCTGCCAGGGCCCGGCCCTTGTCGTAGGCCTTGTCTTTGTGGACGATGACGCTTAGCGCATCGACGACTTCGTTGTGCAGCAAGATGTCGAGTTTGACCAGGTCGTCGGCGCGAAACTCTTTGAACTCATAGTCCAAGCTCGCATAGCCCCGCGTCGCCGTCTTCAGCTTGTCGAAGAAGTCAAAGATGATCTCGGCCAGCGGCAGTTCGTAGTCGAGCACCACGCGGTTTTGGGACAGGTAGCGCATGTCCTTTTGCTGGCCGCGCCGGTCGGTGCACAGCTTGACGATAGGTCCGATGTACTCCGCGGGCGTGTGGATGGTCGCGCGGATGATGGGTTCGGTGATCGCCTCGATGTCGCCGGTCGGCGGCAAATCGCCGGGGTTGGACATCTCGAGCAGCGTGCCGTCGGCCTTGTGGATGCGGTAGACCACGCTCGGTGCCGTGGTGATGAGGTCGACGTCGAACTCGCGCTCCAGTCGCTCCTGGAAGACCTCCATGTGCAGCAACCCCAAGAAGCCGCAGCGGAACCCGAAGCCAAGTGCCGACGAAGTCTCCGGTTCCCACGAAAACGCCGAGTCGTTGAGCGCCAGTTTTTCGATGGCGTCGCGCAGCTTCTCGTAGTCATGGGACTCGACCGGAAAAATGCCCGAGAACACCATCTGCTGGACTTTCTTGAAGCCCTTGAGCGCCGTGGTCGCCTTGCGCTTGGCGTGGGTGATGGTCTCGCCAACCTGGACATCGCGGACGGCCTTGATGCCGCAAATCAGCACGCCGGTCTCGCCCAGGTTGAGCTGGTCGACCACCACGTCCTTGGGCGTGCGCACTTTGATTTCGAGCACATCGTACTCGGTGCCCGACTCCATGAAACAGATGCGATCGCCCTTCTTGACCGAACCGTCAAAAATGCGGACCTGCACCAGCACGCCGCGGTAGTTGTCGTACTGGCTGTCGAACACCATGCCGCGCAGCGGGCCGTCGCTTTCGCCACTCGGCGGCGGAATGTGCTGGACGACCGCTTCCAGGATCTCGTGAATGCCGATACCGGTCTTGCCCGACGCGAACACCGCATGCGAGGCGTCGATGCCGATGCCTTCTTCGATTTGCTGCACCGCTTCGTCGGGTCGCGCGGCCGGCAGGTCGATCTTGTTGATGACCGGCACCAGTTCCAGGCCCTGGTCGATGGCCAGGTACACATTGGCCAGCGTCTGGGCCTCGACGCCTTGCGACG
>CAXRHS010000620.1:0-3717 GCA_964230235.1 Myxococcota bacterium | reverse complement strand
TGCCTCACCCGGGCAACCGACCGGCGGAGGCGCTGGCCGGATGGCTGGCATCGGTGGCACGCGACTGTGCCGCCCGCTTGCCCGCCGCGCCGACGGCGGCCACCCGCTAGCGCAGCCGCCGGAGTTGCCTGTGGGCGTGCGCCCGGTGTGGACACCTACCGACCCACAAACGACCGCAGCACCGCCGCCTCGCCCTCCGCGACCAGGCGGTCAAACTCCGCGCCACCTTGCGCCGCGTCCTGACGGTCGATGGCGGGCCGCCGCGGCACCGCAATCTCCTGCACCGGACAGGTCATGCCGGCCGCCAGCGCCATCGGCTCGCCGGTCACGTTGAGGGCGATGAGGCGCGCGTCGGGGAAAAGCCGGCACGCATCGCTAACGGGCAAGGCGCTCAAGCGGTCGGCGCCGGGGTCAATGCGGGCAGCGGTCTTGAGGTCAACATCTTCGAAAATCAACGGATTGGCTGCGCTTGCGCCCGCCGCCTCCGCCACAGTGCCGCGCTGCACCGTGACCAACTGCAACCCGCCGCCGTCTTTGCGCTGGTAAAAGGTCGCGTAGGGCAACGCCAATTGCTCGATGGCGCGCTGGCCGAGCACGCCATCCAGTACCCGCACAAAGCGCGCGTGCGACAGCCGCCGAAAACTGCCGAGGTCGATGCCGCCGTCGGTCAGCTTCTTGACCGCCTCGGCCGCGAGGTACTTGAACTTGTCGGCCTCGAATTCGCGTTGACTTGCAGCGAGGTAGCCGCGCAACAACCCGCGCATCGCCTCGACCGGGTCGGCCTTGGGATCGGCGGCCTACAGGGCGCCCACCACCGACCCCATGCTGTTGCCGACCACGCAGTCGATCCGCACACCTTGCCGGCGCAGTTGCCGAAGCGCGCCGGTGTGGGCGATGCCGTAGAATTCGCCCACCGACAGCACCGCGCAGGTTCTGGCTGCAGGGGCGGGCCGGCCGCCAGTTGGCGCGGCGCTGCACGCCACGGCCACGGCGGTCGCAAAGGCGACGCCCCACAGCCGTGTCAGTTGGCCTCGGCCTCGATCCAAAACGCCTCCGCCCACCAATAGGGGTACAGCGACCGCGCGCACACTTTGCGAAAGCCCGCCGCGCGCAGGTCGGCGGTCCAGGCGGCCAGCGGCTGTTCCCAATTGGTGCGGGCCCGGCCTGCTGCAAAATAGCCGAAAAGCATGGGCATCAAGAAGCCGGCCACGGTCGGGTCGGGTTGCGCCGTGTACTCAGCGACGCCCGTGCGGTAGCGGCGAACGATCTCCAGCGCGCTGCATTCTGCAATGGGCTCGCTCAACTGCGGCGCATCGAATTCGGCCAGCGCCAGCGCGCGGCAGTGGTCGCGCAGCCACGCCAGCACGTGCATGCGGTCGGCCCGCGGCAGCGCCTGCAACGCAAAGGTCGCCGCGCACAAGCCAAACCGCGCCGACCGCCAGGCAGGGTCGCGGGTCAGGTCCTGCGCGCTGGTTTGCACGACCTCGACCGCCAGCGCGCGCTCGGTCACCCGCAGGCGGAGATCGCGAGCCAATGCGGCGCTGGGCTCCAGCGCGACCACCCGCGCCGACACTTCGCGCAGGGCCGGCAAAAGCGCGCGGCCATCGCCGCTTCCCAGGTCGAGCACCGGCAATGCGCGGTGGCGTCGCAATGCCTCAGCATAGGCCGCCGACGTCTGCTGGTACAAAGGCACATTGCCGCCGCCTGCGACAAAGGCCGAAAACCCTTCCGGACTAGCGTAGACATCGGCGGACCCGTGCGCAGCTACGCGGCGCAAGTGCGCAGCGGCGGCGCGGGTCAGGGGCTCGGGATGGTCCGCCGCGGTCTGGTCCGCCGCAGCGAGCGCCCCATGCAGGTCGCCCGCGCCAAAGGCCAAAAGGGCCTGGACCAGCCCGGCGTCGCCGGTCACCGCAAGCGCGCCCGCAAGCGCTCGCTCAGCACCACCAGCGCCGGGATTTGCACGCCCTCGGCGGCGATCTGCTCGGCCAGTTCCCACAAGCTGCCGAGCTTGAACTCTTCCACCAGGATCTTGCGCACCGCGTCGCGACCGCTCTGCGCCTTGGGATTCTGGGCCACCCGCACCGCCAGCCGCGCCAGGGTATCGGCGAGGCCTCCGCCCAGGCTCGACAGCGCCGCCGACTCCCAGCGCGTCTGCGGGCTTGCGGTGGCGATTTGCGCCAGCAGCGCGTCCAGGCCGGTCACTTCCGCCGTGGCAAACGTCACCGCAGCGGCCGGCAACGCGCCGATCTTGGCGGCCTCGCCGACCTGCCACACCGAGAACACCCGCGGCCGCAGGCTGACGGTGGTCACCTCGTGCGCCAACTTCTCGGGCATTCCCTGGGCGATCCACGCCTTGGCGCGCGCGACCTGGTCCTGGCGACCGCGGCCCGCCAGGTTCTGGTACTGACCGACTGTATCGCCAACCCAAGCCGTCAACTCGGCAGCGCGACCCAAATACGGGCGCAGGGCGTCGCCCGGCAGGTTGGCCAGCAGCCACTCGGTCGCCGCCGCCGCCGCGTCTTCGATGTCGGCCAGCGCCTCGTACTGCGTCGCCGCCGGCACCTGGTAGTTGAGCCCCGCCACTTGCCGCCGCAGCACGTCCAGGCCGAGCACGTCGCACGCGAACGTATAGGTCTGGCACAGCTCGGTCACGCTGCGGCCGTATTCCATCGCCAGGCGCGGCAACAGCGCCGCACCGGCAAAGTCCACGATCGCGTTGGTCCACAGCGTCGCCACGATCTCGTGGCGCAGCATGTGGCCGTCCACGGCCTCGGGGTAGCGATCGCGCACAACTGGCGGAAAGTAGTACTCCAGGTAGCGCTGGGCGACCGGCGCGGTCGAGGCGCGGTCTGCCGACAACTCGTTGAAGATCCACATCTTGGCAAACGCCGTGATGCGGGCCAGCTCTGGCCGCGTCAGCCCCTGGCCGTGCTTGCGTCGATCGGCGATGACCGCCTTGCTCGGCAGCATCTGCACCACCTGGTCGATCTTGTTGGCTTCGACCAGAAACCGAATGGCGTCGCCCCATTGCCGCATGCGCCCCGGGCTCTTGAGTTGTTGGACGCTGATGCCCTGCGACTGCTGGTCGTTGTTGTAGGTGACCAGTTCGCACACCCGCTCGTCGATCTCGAAAAGCAGCGGGTCGCGGCGCTCGAAATCGATGCGGCCATCTTGCAGCAGCGGCGCAAACGCGATCTTGAGGTTGACCTCGTGGTCGCTCAGGTCCACGCCAGCGCTGTTGTCGACGGCGTCGGTGTTCAGGCGCATGCCGCTCAGCGCGGCCTCGACCCGGGCGGCCTGGGTAAAGCCGAGGTTGCCGCCCTCACCGACTACCTTGCAACGCAGCTGGGTGGCATCGACGCGGATGGCGTCATTGGCCTTGTCGCCGGCGTCGGCGTGGCTCTCGTGGCTGGCCTTGACGAAGGTGCCGATGCCGCCGTTCCAGAACAGGTCGACCGGCATCCGCAAGATCGCGTGCATCAGTTCGTCGCCCGTCATCTCGGCCTGCTGCACGCCGAGCATGGCCTGCACCTGCGGCGACAGCGGAATCGACTTGGCGGTGCGCGGATAGACGCCGCCACCTTCGCTGATGAGCGCCGGGTTGTACTGGGCCCAGTTGCTGCGCGGGGTGTCGAAAAGGCGCTTGCGCTCGGTCCAACTGGCCAACGGATCCGGGTTGGGGTCCAAGAAGATGTGGCGGTGGTCAAACACCGCCAG
>CAXRHS010000619.1:0-7697 GCA_964230235.1 Myxococcota bacterium | reverse complement strand
CGCCGCGCACTTGCCGTCGGCACACTTGTCGCCGGTGGTGCAGGCGTCGCCGTCGCTGCACGCGGCCTGGTTGGGCGCGCTCTGGCAGCCCTTGGCCTTGTCGCAGGACTCGTCGGTGCACGGGTTGTTGTCGTCGCACTTGATCGCTTCGCCGCCAGCGCACTTGCTGTCCTTGCAGGCGTCCTTGTCGGTGCAGGCGTCGCCGTCGTCGCACGCAGCGCTGTTGTTGGCGGTCGTGCAGCCAGTCTTGGGGTCGCACTTGTCGTCGGTGCAGGCATTGCCGTCATCGCATTTGACCGGGGTCGCGCCGGCGCACTTGCCGCCGGTGCACGCATCTTTGTCGGTGCATGCGTCGCCGTCGCTGCAGGCCAGGTTGTCGTCGTTGCTGGCGGTGCAGCCCTTGGCCGCATCGCAGCTGTCGGCGGTGCACGGGTTGCTGTCGTCGCAGATGACGGTGTTGCCGCCACACTTGCCGGCGCTGCAGGTGTCGTCTTTGGTGCACGCAGTGCCATCGTCGCAGGTGCCACCGTCTTGCGCGGTTGCGGTGCAGCCGCTCGCCGGCTCGCAGGCGTCCTTGGTGCACGGGTTGCCGTCGTCACAGGGCTTGATCGCGCTGCCCGCGCACTTGCCGCCCGCGCACAGGTCGTTTTCGGTACAGGCGCTGCCGTCGTCGCACTTGTCGGTGTTGTCGGTGGCGGTGCAGCCCTTGGCCGGCTCGCAGGCGTCGGTGGTGCACGGGTTCTTGTCGTCGCAGGTCACCACGCCAGTGGCCGCGCATTTGCCGTCTTTGCAGGCGTCGCCGGTCGTGCACGCGTCGCCGTCGTCGCAGTTGCCGTCCTTGCCGATGTTGCTGCAGCACTTGGCGCAGTCGCAGGCGTCGGTGGTGCATGGGTTCTTGTCATCGCAGTCCAGCGCGGTGCCGCCGCACTTGCCGTCCGCGCACGCGTCTTTGACCGTACAGGCGCTGCCGTCGTCGCACGGTTCGGCCGAGTTGGTCTTGGTGCAGCCGGTCGCGAGATCGCAGCTGTCGGTGGTGCCGGGGTTCTTGTCGTCGCAGTCCAGGGTCGCGCCGGTGCATTTGCCTTCTTTGCAGGCGTCGGCGGTGGTGCAGGCGCTGCCGTCGTCGCAGTTGCCGTCGACGGCCTTGTGCTCGCATTTTTCGTCTTTGGGGGCGGGCGCGGTGGCACCGCACTTGTCTTCGGTGCACGGGTTCTTGTCGTCGCAGGTCTTGTCGTCGATCTTGCCATCGCAGTTGTTGTCGACACCGTCGCAGACCTCGTCTGGCGGCGTGGTCGGCTCGCATGGCTTGGTGCAGAACTTGCCGTCCTTGCCGTCTTTGTCCTTTCCAGCCAGGCACTTGCCTTCGGTGCAGTCTTTGTCTTCGTTGCACGCGCAGCCGAACTTGCCACCGCAGTCGGCCGTCTCGGCGCCGCTCGTCTCGCTTTCGGTGGTCTCGGTGCCCGCAGTCTCACCTGCGGTTGTTTCGGTGCCGGTCGCGCCGTCTTCGGGCGTGGTCGCATCGCCACCGGTGGTGCCCGTGTCGCCGGCGGTGGTGGTATCGGCCGCAGGGTCGCTGTCCGCGCTGCCGCCGACATCGCCGCCCACGTTGTTGCCGCCGCCACTATCGACGGTCGTGCCGCCGCCACCGTCTGAGCCCGCGTTGTCGCCGCAGCCGGCGCATAGCAAGGCCAGGCCAGTCAAGGCTGCGAAGGCGGTGCGCCACAAAGTGGCGCGGGTACACAAGGCGGCATGCCAGCGGGTGTTCATGGAAACCTCAATCGAAACGGTGTTGACGGCTGCGGTTGTTTTCGCGGTGGTCGCAGCAAAGCGTGCGGCTGAACGGCAATCGGGGCTGGTCCGGGCCGTTCCCGCTGGTCGAGCGATCGGCGCGAGGCACCAAGCGCAGTGCGCGCTAGTATGGCCAAGCTGGGCCGGAAAATCCAGCGGGTGTGACAAATTGTAGACGCGCCCGTCTGGCGACGTGCGTTTGCCAGTGCTAGCATCGCGCCCTGCATGGGGTTTGAAAGTCAGGAGGTTGCGATGAACTGGTCTTTCTCAGCCAAGCTGTCGGTGGCATCCAACCTCGTCGCGTGGGTCGCGCTGGCGCTGCTCTACTTCGGCATTCCGGCGGCGGCGCCGCTGGACTACAACGTCCACAAGGCCCTGCACATCCTGGGCGTGATGCTGATGATGGGCAACCTGATTGTCGGCCCGGTGTGGCTGAGCACGGCCTGGTACAGCAACGATCACGCGCGCATGGCCTGGGCGGCCAAGGTGCTGAGCGACTGCGACATCTGGCTGACCACCCCCGGCATGCAACTGGCTATCTGGAATGGTATTTGCATGGCCGGTGTGCTGGGCGGCGTGCACAAGCAGGCATGGCTGTTTGAGTCGATGGCGCTCATGCTGCTGACGTCGTTGGCGTCGATAACCCTGGTCTTGTACTGGCAAGAGCGCTTGCTGACCGACGCCGCGCGCGGTGATCGCGCCGCCACCGGCAAGGCGCTGGTGCAGTGGGCCATCTGGGGGTGCGCCGTCGGCGTGCCTTTGACCCTGGTGTTCTGGCTGATGGTCGCCAAGCAGCCGCTGTTTTTGGGCTAGGGCGCACAAACGGTCCAGGTGATTGTGCGGGCTGTCCGCTTGCGCCGTTGCCGAGCCACAAGGCCGCGACTTTGCAAGGTCGATTGCCTAGGCCTTGGCCCCGCGCACCGGTCGCAAATCGCCGTCGTCTTCTTGCGGTTCGTCGCCCAGTTCTTCCTGCTCGTCGTCTTCGCCGGGCTCTGCCGGTTCCAGATCGGCACCGCCGCCATCGCGGATTGGTTCCTCGCTGCCTGCGTCATCCGACTCTGCGCCGTCGGGCGGTTCGGATTCTGTGGTCGTTGGCGGCTCAGCGGGCGCAGGTTTCGCCGGCGGGTCGTCGGCGGGTTCGGCCGGCACGGCCACCGCGACCGCCGGCGCGGCGACTGGCTGCAGGGCCGCTTGCAGGGCCTTGCCGATGCCGAGCTTGAAGTGCCACAGCGCCTGTCCGTGGGCTTGCAGGCGCGCGATGATCTCTGCCTGCGCGGGTGCGTGCCGGTGCGGTCGCCGGTTCACCGCAGCAGCGGCGCTTGGCCGCGCCGGCGCAGCCGTGAACCGCAAGGGCGGCAGCGGACCAGGCAGCGTCAGGGCCGGCGGGTCGATGACTACTGGCGCTGCCGGGGCGACAACTGGCAAGACCGTTGGCAGCGGCGATTCCACGGGGGCAAACGCTATCGTCCACGACAGCGCTGCGCTTGCGGTCAGCGTCAGCGCGGCCCACAGCAGCCCCGCCTCGGGCTGGCGCTGGCATCGGGTTGCGGCGGTCGGGGTGTGCGGCATGGCGTCCTCCAAGCCCGGGGCGCGCGCCCCGTCTGCTCAGATTGATGCCTGTGCCGTCACAAGGGTTTATTTTCAAGCGGTCACATGACACGGCGATCACGGCCGCGCGGGACCGGCGACCGAACAGTGCGACCATTGCCCAGCAGAGCCAGCAACCCGGACAATGGGCTGGCGTGCTGCCGCCGCGCTTACAACAGGTCGGCGCGCCCGCGCGCGGTGACTTCGGCCACGACCTGGCGGACGTCCTGGCTGCGGTCGAGCGGCAGCACCAGCGTCGCGTCGTCGGTCGCGACCACGGCGACATTGTGCATGCCGACCGCCGCCACGAACGGGCCCTTGCTGATGATCACGCACTGGTCGCTGTCGATGGTCAGCACCGGCCCGTACGTGAAGTTGGCGGCACCTTCGGGCCGCAAGCCCAAGATGGAGTGCCAGGTGCCGACGTCGCTCCAGCCTGCGTCGAGGCGCACCACCGCAATCTCGGTTTCATGCTCCATCACGCCATAGTCGATCGACACGTTGGGGCAGTGTGGAAATACGACCTTGAGCACCGCCTGCCAGGCCGGGCTGCCGACCGCGTGGTTGTGCAGTTCGGCCAGGCAACGGCCAATCTCGGGCAAGTGCCGGTCCATGGCCTGCAGCGCGCGGTCCGCGCGTACCACGAACACGCCCGCATTCCACAGGTGCCGGCCTTCGTGCAGGAACTGTAGCGCGCGCTCCAGGTCTGGCTTTTCGACAAAGCGCGCGACCCGAGCGACCTGATCTTGGACGGGCCCGGCCAGTTCGATGTAGCCGTAGCCGGTTTCTGGCTGGGTCGGTGCGACGCCCAGGGTTGCGATCTGCCCCTGGTCGGCCGCTTGCGCCGCTTGCAGCAACGCCCGCTGGAATGCCGCTGCGTCCGCCACCCAGTGGTCCGCCGGCAACAGGACCAGGATCGCATCGGGATCCAGCGACCGCGCGACCATCGCCGCCACCGCCATGCACGGCGCGGTGTTGCGTGGCGCGGGCTCGCCAATGACCTGTCCGGGGCCGAGGTCGGGCAGCACATCGCGCACCGCGTCGACCAGATGCGCCGCGGTGACGACCAATTGGCGCTCGGGCGGACAAATCGGCGCAATGCGGTCGACGGTCGCGCGCAACAGGGTCGAGTCACCAAAGAAGCGCAGCAGTTGCTTGGGTTCGCCCTTGCGCGACAGCGGCCAGAAGCGGGTGCCGGATCCGCCGGCCATCACCGCGCACACCAGGCGATCTTCGAGGGGCCGTGCCATCTCAGTCCACCGCCAGGACACGCAAATCGGCCGCCACCGCGAGCGGCGCCGCGGTCTTGGCCACCACCTCGTCCACGGTGGTGTCGGCGGCGATTTCGCGCAGCACCAAGCCCTTTTCGGTGACGTCGAGCACCGCCAGGTCGGTGACAATCTGGTTGACCACGCCCTTGCCGGTCAGCGGCAGGCCGCACTCGCTCAAGATCTTGGGCTCGCCACCCTTTTCGGTGTGGGTCATCACCACGATCACCCGGCGCGCACCGGCCACGAGATCCATCGCGCCGCCCATGCCCTTGACCATCTTGCCGGGCACCATCCAGTTGGCGAGATCGCCGTTGGCGCCGACCTGCAGGGCACCCAGCACCGTCAGGTCGACGTGGCCGCCGCGGATCATCGCGAACGACTCATGGGAGGCGAAATAGGCCGAACCGGCGATCTCGGTGATCGTCTGCTTGCCGGCGTTGATGAGGTCCGGATCCTCTTGACCTTCGTAGGGAAACGGGCCGATGCCGAGCATGCCGTTTTCGCTTTGCAGCACCACGTCCATGCCGGCTGGAATGTAGTTGGCGACCAGCGTCGGGATGCCGATGCCGAGGTTGCAGTAGTAGCCGTCGCGCAGTTCTTCGGCGACCCGGGCGGCCATTCGTTCGCGGCTCAGAGGCATGGTGGTCTCCTTGAATTTATTCTAGTTTGTCGGCAGGGGCTTTGCTGTCGAGCCCGGCATACGCGCGCCAGGCTGCCACGTCGGGGCCCAGGTGGCGGCCGGTCAGGTTTTCCAGCGCGTAGACCGCGTTCGCGACAATCTGGTTGTCGGCGTTTTGCAGCCACGGCACCAGATCGGGCACTACCGTGCGATCCTCGACCTTTGGAATCGCTCGAAAAAGCTCGATTTTCTCCGATTTCGGCGCCGCCTTGAGGCGCTCGATCATCGCCGCCGCTGCGCCGGCCGGCCGGAAGCGCGCGACTGCGAGCAGCACCACGCCGATTTCTTCCGGGTCGGACTCACCGGTGCGCAGGACCTGCATCAGCTGAGGTGCCAGCGCCGCCACGCCGTGTTCCAACGCCAGGCGCGCACAGGCACCGCGCAGGCCTGGCAGTTGCACGGCCGCCAGCGCAGCCGGTGTCATCCACGCTTTCCACTGGCGGCGCAACAGGTCGAGGGCGGCCAGCGCCACCATCCGCGTCGGGTGATCGGCCAGCAACACCGCCAGCGCGGCGCCCCGAGTCGAGCCCAGGTCGCCCAGCGCCGCCAGCGCTGCTGCCCGCGCCGGCAACGCCAGTTTGGGTTGGCCGGCGAGCGCGAGCAGCGCAGGTTCGGCCGCGACGTCGCCGATCGACCCGAGCGCGCGCGCCGCCTCCGCCTGCACCTGCGGCGACGGGTCGCCCAATTGCTTGACCAGCGGTTCGACCGCGGACCTGGCGCGCAGCAAGCCGAGCCCGCCAGCCGCCAACAGCTTGGCATGCACATCTGCGCTCTTGAGCGACTCGACAAGTGGCGCTGCGGCGCGGCCGTCGCCCAAGCGCGCTTGCGCGGCGCGGACGTCGACGGCCTCCGGCGCGCTGCCCAACTGGCGCGCGGCGGCATCGAGGGCATCGACATGGGTGCGGGCATCGAGCAGTGCCAAGGCGAGGGCCAGCTTGACGCGGGCCGCGGCCGCCGTGTCCGGGGCCGCGACTTTCTTGGCGAGGTTGGCGACTTCCGGGGCGCGCGCGGCGGCGGCCTGCTGCAGCGCCAGGCAGTCCGCAAACACCACGGTCGGGCAAGTCGCGACTTCATCGGCCAGGTCGGCTGCCGCAGGCCGGGCGGCCAGGGCCGCCAGCGCTGCAAACACCAGGACCCACTGCAGCCCGCCGTTTCGGGGACGCCAACGCAGCAAGGCACTGCCGGGCGATGCAAGGCGGATCGCCTCTGCGGTCTGCCGCAGGGGTTCGCGGGCGGCGCGCCCCTTGGACCACATTGTCGCGAGGGCAGGGCAGAGAGTTGGCACGGACGCGGCCTCGCGCGCGAAAAGCGCCGCGCTAGTGTAGGCCCGGCGCCGGGGTTTGGAAACGGGGCGGACACCGCCACCGGCAGGGCTATCGCAAGAAGCCGCCTGTCCCTGTCCCTGTCCGTGTCCCTGTCCCTGGTCCTGACTGCTGATCCTGACCGCCGCCATACCACAAGGCTGGGCATGGCCAGGCCTGGCGGCGGCTGGCACCGAGCGTCAGGCAAAGCCTGGGCTTGCGCGGTCATGGGCGGTTTGCAGCCAGCGCCACCAGGGTCACAAGCCGCTACGTACTACGTTCACCAACGGTGTGTGTGGGTTTCAGCGTCAGCCGCCTCCGGCGGTCGGGCACAGCGGCAGGCACAGATTCAGGCCGAACCCGCGAGAGCCAGCGCCTGGTTCGCGATCTTGCGATAGCCCAGCCCCCCAGCTGCCCCGCAAGTTGACGCCACTGCGGCCCACGCCCAAAATTGGGCGCCCGCCGGACTGGCGTCCAGCCGGCTCCCCACCTGAACCCCGAGGAATCGATGTCGGCCAAGCCCACCACCAAGCCCGCCAACCCGTGTTTTTCGTCCGGCCCGTGCGCCAAACGGCCCGGCTGGTCGTTGCAGGCGTTGGCCGGGGCGCTGGTCGGCCGGTCGCACCGCTTCAAAGGCGGCAAGGCCAGGCTGAACGACGTCATCGTGCGCAGCAAGCGCGTGCTCGGCATGCCGGCGGACTGGCGTCTGGCGATCGTGGCTGCGTCGGACACCGGCGCGGTCGAAATGGCGCTGTGGACGCTGCTCGGCGAGCGCGGCATCGACGTGCTGAGCTGGGAATCCTTCGGCGAGGGCTGGCACACCGACATCGTCAAGCAACTCAAACTCAAAGACGTCCGCTGGATCAAGGCGGACTACGGCCAGTTGCCCGATCTCGGCCAGGTCGACTGCAACCGCGACGTCGTGTTTACGTGGAATGGCACCACCAGCGGCGTGCGCGTACCCAACGGCGACTGGATTGCGGCCGACCGCCAGGGCCTGACCATTTGTGACGCCACCAGCGCGGCCTTTGCCATGGACCTGCCATGGGACAAGCTGGATGTCGTGACCTT
>CAXRHS010000618.1:0-3149 GCA_964230235.1 Myxococcota bacterium | reverse complement strand
ACCTACGACACGCTGCCACAGGAAGTGCGCGAAAAACTTCAGTTCACCCAAGTGGTGGCGCTGGCGCGCGTCGACGACCCGACCCAGCGCGCCCGCCTGGCGATGGACGCGACCCAGAACCAGTGGAACGTCGACCAACTCAAAGTCGCGATTACCAAGGCCACGGCCGGTCGCTACTTCGACACCGACCCGGAGACGCCGGGCACGCAACCGCCCGCGGCCCCACACCCGCTCGAGGTCAAGGGCCGCAAGCCGGGGCGGGTCTTGGTGCAATTCGAGCGCGCGGTCAAGGACCTGCAAGTCCTGCGCGACGACTGGCAGGCCGCCGACAGGACCAACCTGACCGAAGCCCACCGGCAGCGGGCCAACGACGTCCTGCGCGACCTCAAGGCACAAGTGGCGGCGTTGGAGAAGCTGCTGGCGCCAACGGACAACTGAGGCCGCAAGCGCGGGCGGGCCGCGGGTGCCCGGATGCCCCTACCTGTGTTTGTCAAACCCGTCGTGCTCGGTGGGTGTGACCGCAACTAGAGTTCCAACCAGCAGATTCATCTGATGGCGTAGGTGGTTGCGCCGCCAAGCCGCGCCTCTCCGTGCGCCGGCAAACGGTGTGGCTGCGCGCGTAGCCACTGGGTCGGATCGCGTGTGTGGTCGGCAGCTTGCCGTTGCTCTACGGCAAGGAGCAGTTGAACGCGACCCGGGCAATGTCATGGCGGTTGACCTGCACAATGGCGGGATCGCCGCGCGTGCCTGGTCATCCACTGCCACGCGACCGCGACCATGGGCAGCGCCAACAGGTCCCAGGGATCTCGCGTTAGGGCCTGTAAAATAATAACTCAGTCGACCTCGACAGGAGGAGGAGCGGCGAGTCGACTTGCAAAGTCGCGAGCTTGCGACCCACTGAGCAAGCAATGGGCCCACGTAGAACATCGATTAGATTTTTTACGGGCCCTTACGGTGACACGCATACCCGTAAGCCAGGACATGGCCTGTCGGTGCAGGCCCGCCCAGCTGGCCGACAACTCCAGCCCAGCGCAGTACAGCACGGCAATGCCACAGCAGGCACCCACGGTCCAGGGACCTGCGGAACGCCACTGGGTGCGGCGCACGCTGGTCGCGGTCCAACTGACCCACTCGACGGACGCAACCAGCAGCACCGGAAAAAGGAAGCAGGTCGCGATGTCGCCCAGGATGCCGCTGACCGCACCTGGCCAGTAGGGCTGCAACACAAAGGTGTTGACGGCGATGACGACCCACGCCACCAGCGCCGGCCGCCGCAGCAGCAGCGCCCCAGGAATCGCGCCGTCCGCGCTACCTTCCGGAGCGTGCATCAGGCCCCGCTTGCGCTGGATTGGCCATGGCCAACAGGCGGGCCAGGACGGTCCAATCGGTCAGCAACTCCAGCGGGGCTCGCTCGTCGGTCAACAGCCAGGCGTCGGCGCGGGCCGCCCGGAATTGGGGCTGCGGCAACGCAGCCAGGCGACGCGCGACGTCCGCTGGCAGTCGCAGCGCCGCAACGCCAATGTCCTGTGCGGGCAGGTGTTCTGTGGCGACGAGCAGCGTATTCATGTCTCGGGAGGCGTCGACCGCGCGTACCACCGCAAAGACGGCATTGGCGGTCTTGTGTACGGCCTGCACCACGTCGTCGCGGCGACCATCGCGCCCCACGTTGACGACAACCGAAGGTGTGCTTGTGTCTTGCGCCCATGGCAGCAGCCAGCGCCACGTCACCGACCCGCAAGTCCAAGCGACGGCCGCGGCGTGGGTCGACCACCTGCGGCAGTTCTACGTGCCCAGTGCGGAACTGGTGGTGGGCCTGGCCGATGGCTACGCCGACGACCCGCAGTTTCGTGCCAACCTCGAAGCGGTGGCGGTCGGGCTGCCGGAGTACCTGCGCGATGCGCTCAGTATCTATGCGATTGAGGTGATGGTGGCGGCGGAGCGGTGACGGAGCCAGGCACCGTCAGCACAAGCGCCATCGTACGGCCTTGACGCCTTCCACAGACGCCGTCGAATCTCGCAATTCCCGATTTTCGGGAATTGGGCTACCTGAATTGCAGGAATCGATCGCCCGTGACCTGGCAGACCGCGTCCAGCAAGCCGCGCAGCAGTTTTCCGCGGTGGTGCTGACGGGTGCGCGCCAGACCGGCAAGACCACGCTGGTCCGAAACACCTTCCCGTCCTACCACTACGTCAGCCTTGACCTGCCGAGCGAGGCACAGTCTGCCGAACTGGAGCCGGCGGCGTTCCTGACCCGTCACCCGCCGCCCGTGATTGTCGATGAAGTGCAGTATGCACCGGGCCTTTTCCGACACGTCAAGGCGGCGATCGATAGCGGCGGCCATGCCCGCGGTGCGTTTGTGCTAATCGGGTCGCAGAAATTCGGCCTGATGCAAGCGGTCTCGGATAGTCTCGCGGGCAGGGCGGCCGTTTTGGACTTGGAGTGCCTGAGCGCGGCGGAACTGCGCTCCCGTCCGGCGTTTGCCTCGATCCTGGCCGACCCGGCAGCCGTTGTGCACCGCGGGTTCTACCCGGCGCTTTGGGCGCAGCCTGAACTCTCTTCGGCCGAGTTCTTTGCGAGCTACATCGCCACCTACCTCGAACGCGACCTGCGGGCAGTCCTCGACGTGGGCAATCTGCGGCAGTTTGAGCGGTTCTTGCGCCTGTGCGCTGCCCGGTCGGGCCATCTGCTCAACAAAGCAGACCTCGCACGAGACGCCGGCATTTCGCCGAAGACCGCCGACGCATGGCTGAGCACACTTGAGGCGGGCAATCAGGTCGTCCTGGTCCCACCCTACCTCGCCAACTTGGGAAAACGGCTGGTCAAGTCGCCGAAGCTCTACCTGCACGACCCCGGCCTTGCCGCCTACCTACTCGGTCTGACGCCAGCTGTGTTGCGTGTTTCGCCACTGGCCGGTCCGCTGTGGGAGACGCTGGTGTGCGCGGAGCTGCGCAAGGAGCTGGTCAAGACGCCATCAGCGCGCAGCCTGTGCTTTTTTCGCGACAGCGAAGGCGCAGAGGTCGATTTTGTCATCGAGGACGGTCTTGCCTTGGACATGGTCGAGTGCAAGTGGAGCGAACTGCCCAACCGCCGCGACGCGCGTCAGATGGAGCGGCTGGCTGACGCGGTTGCGGCCCAAGCCGAAGTCCGG
>CAXRHS010000617.1:0-9865 GCA_964230235.1 Myxococcota bacterium | reverse complement strand
CGTGTGCTCTTCCGATCTGGTCGTGCAGGGTGCCGTGAAAGCCGAGGCGATCTTCGATGCGCTGCAAGGTCTGGCCGGCCTGCCAGGCCATGCGCACCAGCCAGCCGACACCAACGGTCAGGCCGGCGACGCCACCACCGATGAGCCAGCGCCAGGTTTCGGGTTCAGGCATGGTCAACTCCGAAAGGCCAAAATCCTGTATGTGCCGGCACTTGGCGTCAGGTTGATGCCGAGCGTCTGGAACATGATCGCCAGCGTATCAGCCGCCGACACGCGCCACGCCACCGCAGCGGTGCCAACGGCAGCCGCAGGGCCGACGACGACGATGGTATCCGATGTGGTCAACCCCGTCACGGTGAAAGTCTGTTCCGCCAACCCCATCGCCGCAATCAGCGTCGGGGTCAGCGTCGGCGTGTAGACCACGGCCTTCGTCAGCGCCGTCCCGCCGCCGATCGCCAGCGAGGTATCGACCTGCGCGGTGCCGGCGACGTGCAGCAGCGAGCCAGGGGTCGTTGTGCCGATCCCCACCCGCTTGTTTGAGTTCTTGAGGTACATGGTGGCGGTGGTGAACGCCACATTATTGTCAGCGGTGCCGCTGGGTGCCTGGTAGAAACTGACATCGCCCGCGCCGCCGCCGTCGTTGTAGTTGACGAGGCTGACCGGCGTGCCGGTGTAAAGCAGCTTCCACGCCGCCCCGTTCCAGTAGAACCCGTGGCCCATGGCGCTACTGTTGCCGACGTCGAACACGATGCCGAACACGACGCTCGCACCGTCGATTTGCAGCGCGGACTTGGGCGTCGTCGTGCCGATGCCGAGCTTGGCCCCGCTGATCAGCAGGTTGCCGGTCATGGTGTCGCCGGCTTTCAGCACGCGCAGGGCGTCCGCTGCCGCTTGGGCTGCGCTCACTGGCTTGGTTGCGTCGCTGGTGTTGTCGCAGTTGCCGAGGCCAACATCGGCCTTGACCAGGGCGAGCAACGCCTTTGCCGCCGCCGCATCAGCAGCCGCAACCATGTTGCGCCCAAACGCCGTGAGCGTGGCCAGCGCCAGCGCAGCCGCCCCGGTGAAGTACGGCAGGCGGTCTGCGACACCGGCAAGCGCGGCGAACGCGGTCAGGTTGGCGTTGACGGGTTGGCTGCCGGCTGGGGTCGAAACGTAGTCGCCACTGCCGGGGTCAAGCGTCAACTCGCCGGACTTGATGTTGACAGGACCGGCAGCGCCGAATGTGACCCCTTGACGGTTCACTGCTTCACTTCTTGGTATTCTTGCGCCGCTTGGCCGCCTCTTTCAGGTCCGCAACCCGCATCGGCAACTTTGCTGGCGGCGTGTCGGCTTCCCACCGCCTCGCCATTTCAGGGTCATTAGCCCACATCCAGCGCCGTTGCGCCTCGGATTTCAGCGGCATGGCTACACCAGAACGCGGTAGTCCACTTGCAGGGCAAACGCGCCAACCGCCGCGTTGACGGTTTGCGTCACGTTGGCGAACAGCGCCTCGCCAGGGGCCAGCAACAGGTCGGCGGGGACCGCAACCAGCGGCAGCGGGAAAATTTCGCCGGGGCCGGTGTACGCCGGCCAGTTGACGCCTGCGCCGCCGGGGTTGTCGTTGAACGTGACGGGCACAATCACGTCGTTGCCGCCGGTCTTGACGACTTCGACCAAGCAGGTTTGACCGCCGCCGAGCGTCGTCACGGTGGCCTTCGGAATCAGGTCAGCCGCCAAAACCTGCACGGTCTTGTCGGGGCTGTTGTTGATCCACAGGAACGTGCTGGCGATGTCAACGCCGGCAGCAAAACCGGCCAACCCGAACTGCAACGACTGGATGCCGCCCACGTTCTCGGGGGTCAACCCGTCCAGCGCAGACATTTCGATGTCCACGCCGTCGCCGGATGCAAGCACCTGAAAGTCGCCGGTGCCGTTGAGCGTCAGCGTGGTCAAGCCAGCCAGCGGGCAGGCGATGTCCACCTTGCGCTGCGGCGGAAGCGAGATGGTCGCGCCGCCGACGGTCAGCGTGTAGGTGTTGGCGCTGTCCAGGTTTTGCACCTCAACCTTGCGCGCAACGAATCCGTCGATGGCGATTGGCAATGCGACGCCCGCAAGCGTGCCGCTCTCCGAGAAAATCGGTGGTTTGATGATCATGTGCTACCTCCCCTTGTCCAGGCTTCCGCGGCCGATGACCCAGGCGCTCGCCTTGGGGGCACCCGCGCCCAGGTTGTCGATTTCGACGTAGATGCGGCTCGCCCCGCTAGGGGTAAGCACCGCGCCAACGGTTTCGCCAGCAGCGACCGACAGGGTTCCAACCGTCAGGTCTTGCACCCACCCGTTGCCGGAAACGCCCGCGTCGGCGTATCCCCACCAAACCTTCGCGTCGAAGGTGGACCCAGCGCCGCCGTCGCTTTCCTCGATAAACAGGTCGAGGTTCGCAAGGTCAGGCGGCACGCGGATGCCAGCGGTGGCGTCGCCCTGCGCGGGCACGCCGTTGGGAATGTCCGGCGCAACCAACTCAAACAGCAACGCCTTTTGCGCTGGGGTCGCCGTCGTCGGGCTGTTGGCTTTGATTGTGCGCGGAAACTGGGTTGCCATAGTGGTACTCCCCGGCGGGATTGTGCGCGTTCAGCGCAGTTTGTCAAGCGCAAGCCCCTTGGCCTGCCCTCGAAGCACGTCCTTGTAGGCGGCAAACTCGTTCTTGATTACAGCCTCAATGTTCAGCACGCGGTTTACAGCGTCTTGGTGCATTTGCTGCAACCCGCGATTCTCGGGGTCGTCGGCCAAGTCGCGCGCCGCGATGTTCGCCCGTCGCTTGGCTTCGGCCACCAGCACCGACTTTGCCGCCGCCTGCGCCTGGTCCAGGTAGCGTTCAAGCGCGCCTTCCGCCCGCCGCCCAGTTTCCACGTTGGTCGTCGTTTCCAGTGGCACCAGCGCGTAGCCAGCGCCAACCATCTGCCGCAGCGCCCACCGCAAGAACCCGGATTCGTCGTCGGCAGGCTGCCCGCCGTGGAACCCCTGCCGCGCAAACGTCTTGCCGTAGCTTGACCATGTTGCCGGGAACGAGCCGCGGTCGCCGGTCGCCTCGCCAACCCCTGCCGCCGCAACATCCAGCGCCTTGACCGGGGTTGCGCCGAGCATCATCTTGGCGAACTCCATGGTGATTTCGTGCGGCGTCACCGACTGCCCGCGCCGGTTGGCGTTCTTGATGCGCTCCAACAGCGTGAGCAGTGGGCCACCGCCAAGCCCGAACATCTGCACAAGTTGCTGCGGGGACAGTTGCTCGCCGCGCGCCATCTGCATCAGCATCTTCTTGGCTTTGCGCTGGGGGTCGGACAACGCGGCGTCGGGCTGCAAGGCGGCGAGGGTGGCTGCTGGGTCGGCCAACACGTCGCCGTAGGCCATCTTGGTCGCAAGGTACTGCAAGCCGCCCAGGACCGCGCTTGTCGGCTGCGACGACACCACTGGGGCGACGTTGCGGGTCCACACCCGCTGCGGGTCCATGTCGGGGCCAAGCCGCGCCGGGTTGGTGGCGAACTTGAGCATCATCCCCAACTCTGCCGGGTTGTAGCCAGTTGCTCGCCGCAAGTCCTCTGCCTGCCGTTGCGCGACCGTGGCCGACTGCGCCGCCGCAACCACCGCCTGCCGCCGCAGGGCCAGCGAAAGGTTTGCAGCCGCCTGTTGCGCAAGCACGTTGCTAGAGTTGGTCGCGACTTCGTAGGGTGCGGCCATCATTTCGCGGACGATGCCCTTCTTGACGAACGGAATGTCCACCGCCTTGAAGAACCACGCGAAGATGCCGGACAGCAACGACAGCGGGCCGCCGCGCAGGTACTTGCCAAGCGTGCCAATGCGGTTGTAGTCGAAGAACACGGCCTCTTGCGCCACGTTCGCCGCCTGCGCCAACGCCTTGGTCATGGCCTGCGACTGCAAGCCTTCTGCCTCGGTGAATGAAATGCGCCGGTTGGCGTGCGGGCCGGACACGTCGGCAATGGTGTAGCCGGTGCCGGTGCGCTCGACGCGGACCTTGCGCCCGCCGCCGTGGTTCAGTTCCAGCCATTCGCCGGGGCCAAGTTCGCGAACCTTACCCTCAAAGGCGTCGTAGGCGTTCAACGCCTCTTCTAAGCGAAACGGGGTGTCGCCCAGTTTGGTGTACGCCTGCGCCAGGCCATCGGTCACTTGCGACCACAGCGCCGGGGGAATGTCGCTGATCCCGCGCGTGGACACTGACAGTTTGCGGCGGGCGGTCCCGGCGGTTGGCATCGCCGCTTCCATGTGCCGGCCCAGGTCGGTCTTGCCAATGTCCGCCGACAGTTCGGTGTGCGCCAGCATGTCGGTCTGGTCCAGCGCGCGGAAGATGCGGACAAGGCGCGGGTCAACGCTGCCAAAGCGCCCGTCCTTGAACGCCTTGTAGGCTGCAAGCGCCTGCACCACCTTTACCGGCTGCATTGGGTCGGCGCGGCGGATGCCCTGGACGATGGTGTTGGCGATGTTGTTGATGACCAGCGTTGGCACGTTGGCGGCGACAACCATCTTTTTCGTGTGCTGCCCGAGCGCGCGGATCAACCCGAGCCAACCGGGCGATTCGGAACTGGACAGGGCGGCGAAGTGGGCGTTGAGCGCCGATAGCGCGTTGGGTTCGACGTGGACGTTGAGCATTTGCGGCGGCGGGTGGGTGCCCTGCATGAGGTCTTTCCACCACGCGCCGACGTGCTTTGCCAACCCGCCGGTTTCAGTCGCCGGGGTGTAGCGCGCCGCCCAGTCTGCCAACCGCTCCAACTTGACCGCGCGCGCCGCGTCGTCTGTCTCGCCGGCCAACCGCCGCAGTTCGCTTGCTACCCGCGTCCCCGAGTAGGGCATCGCCATCGGGTACACTTCGCCCTGGTCAAGCACGCGGTCAACCAGCGCGGATGCGTAGCGCCCAACCGTGCCGATTGCCGCCAAGTTGGGTGTCCCATCGGGGCCGGTCATGAAGCGGTACAGTTCCGCCGACAGGTCGCGCAAGGTCTGGGTGCCGAACGCCGCCTCGGCCATGCTATCGACAATCGACCGCAGCACCTCGGCCTTGACCTTCGGCGCGGCCTTGGCGTTGATGGTGGCCATGTCCTTGCGGGTGAACAGCGGCGAACCGTCAGGGGCGCTCAACTCCGGGAAGCGCGACTTGGAGATTGCGCTTTGCCGGTGGGGGCTTTCCAACTGGACCATCCACTCGGCAAGCATCTTGCGGATCGCAGGCGCGGCCATGCCGGCTTTCTGTGCCCGTTCGCGCACGAGGTCAACCGCCGCCTTGCGGATCTTGTCGTGGCGAAGGGTCTGCGTGCTGTCGTCATCAAACGCTTCAAGCACGCGCTGGCCGATGCGTTCCGGCGTCAACTCCTTCAAGCCCTGGTCCATCTGCCGCACGAACACGTCGGGGGCGGGCAAGCCAACTTCTAGCTCGATGGGCGACGCCGACCGCTCAAACTGCGGGGTTTTCTGCTTGGGGTAGTAAGCGTCCTTGACCACCCGCGCGATTTCGTCGATGGCCCGGTTGACCGCCGGGTTGTCGGTGCGCGCCGGCTTGGGCGCTTCTTCCGGCAACTGGCGGCTGGCCATCTCGTAGAAGGTCTGTTGGCCGCGCAGGCGTGGCCCGGCGGGGGCGTCCACCGCTGCGCGGTCTGCCGCCATCTGCAACCGCTCCGGGTGCTGAATAAGGCCGCCTTCCGGCGTCACGCCAAACCGTTCAACCTCTGCCGTGGGTCGCCGGGGCGCACCGTAGGACAGGTCGATCATCTTGGCGCGCTGGCCAAGTTCCGCTTCGGCCATCAGGAACGCGGCGGCGGCTGGCGCTGCCCGGTCTGGCACGCCAAGGTCGCGCAGCACTTGGGCAAGCCCTTCAACCGAAGCGTCGATGTTGCGGCCAAGCATGTAGTCCGCCACCTTGCGCCCAATCTGGTACACGTTGGCGTCGGCGGGCAAGTCGTTCTTGGCGAGCCACTTTGCCAGGTCAGCGGCGCTCGCGGCCTTGGCGGCGGCCTTGGCGGCGGCGTCACGGCTTGTCGTCGCCGGCTTCAACGCTGGTTTCCGGTCCAGGCCGAACCCAGCAGCCAAGGCGTCACGCTTGGCCTTTGCCGCCTCGGTGGCGGCCTCTTCAATCGCCAGCCGCCGCGTCTTTGGTACTTCCGGCAACAGGTCGTGCAGGTCCAGGCGTTGCCCTTGCTGCACGGCAAGGTCGGCGCGGGCGACAAGGCGCTTGGCTCCGTCCACCGGCCCGCGCTGCACCAACGCATCGTACACCGCGCGCATTTCCGGCGAGATTTGCAGGTCGATGGCGCTGCCGGTAAGCGTTGAGTAAATCTTGCTCAACCACTCCTTGAACTTGGCGAACACCTTGGCAAGCGTGGCGGTTGGGGCCAACCCGTCGCGCAAGTACCGCTCAAACCCGCGCGCGAACTTCTCCTCGGCGGCAACGTCCCAAACGCCACCCTTCGCGCCGGCCCAATCCTCGGCGTGCTTGACCTGTTCCGGCGTGAACCCACCTTCTTCATTGAGCACCCAGCGGCGGGCAATGTGCGCCAACTCGTGAACGCCGGTTGAGGCGTCAGGGTTGGCGAGCGCGCGGATCAAGGCGCGACCGTCGGCAAGGAATTCGACCGCACCCTTGGTTCCGCCCGCTTGAAACAGCGGCAACCCTTCCGCCATGACCGCATCGCGCAACGCTTTGGGCGTTGCCAGAAACGGCACGTCGCCCACGCCTTCAATCGTCGTCTTGCCGGTTCGCTGGCCAAACTTCTTGGCGATGTCGTTGGCGATTGATGGCAACTCGCGGTCGTAGAAGCCGCGCATTCCTTCGCTATTTTCTAGGCTATACCGCTTCGCCTGCATCTCGCCGGTCGTCCACGCGATCCCGTCAAAGCCATGCTCGGAGGCATAGGCGAGCATCCGTTTGAGCGCGAGTTCGGGCCATGCGCGGCCCTTGAATGGGGCGTTGGGGACCGTTGCCCCATCCAGTAATCCCGCATCTTCTATTGCATAGCGAAGAGCTGAATTCGCATCCCAAAGCGCATGTGTTTTCGCATTGCTCTCTTTGGCTAACTCTGCGTACTTAGGCGTCCACGCCCCACCAGCATCAACCCACGCTTGGTCCATCGCCGCCTTTGCTTGAGCGGCTTTTTCGCGCGCAGCGTCAACATTGGCCCGGAGGGTGGCAATCGCCTGCGGCTCCTTGGTTTTGTAGCCTTCCCGTCGCCCAGTTTGGTGCCAATCGCTCTGCACCTCTTCGAGAAACAGAATCTTGCGCCCAGCCGCGTCAGTGAATGTTTGGGCGCGGATGTGGGCAAGGACGTTTGGTTGATCCCAGTGCCCAGATCGGTAATTTTCACCAACATAGCGGGGGTCTTTCAGTTTTTTTCGCAACTTGTCGTGCAGTTCACTTAATGCGGCATGGGCTTCGTCAGCCTCCCGCACCACCGCTTCTGATGCCTTTTGGTATCCCCCTTCTTCTAAAAGGCGCCTCCTTGCTGCCGTAAGCCTTGTCTCTGCCGCACCCAATTCCGCTGCATGTTGGCTCCTGATAATCGTTGCGGCGGTCTGGTTTGATGCGCCTTCAATCTTTTCCGGCAACGTCAACAGCAGTTCGTGATAGTCTGCCCCGCCCTCAGTCGAGTAGCCCCGATACCGATCCTCCTTCGGCCGCACCTCCCGCACGTCAACCTTGTTATCACCGACAAACCGCGCCACCTCCTCGCGCGTGACGGCCTTCTTGTCTTTCAGCCAGTCGCGCAACCCAATCCAGTCGGCTTGCGCGGCGGTGCCCTTGGACTTGGCGAGGTGCGCAAGCAACTGCTCTGGCGTGCCCTTGGTTTGCCACGATTCAAGCGAGCGCAGGATGTTGTCGTAGAGGCCGAGCGGGCTGGGCGCACTGCGAGAACTCTGGAACAACACCTTCGGCTCAGGGGCGGGCGGCACTATTGCTTTGGTGGTATAGTAAGCTGGAGACCCCGCATCTGCCGTTCCCCATTCATCAGGCTTTAGACCCTCGACCAAGGATCGGCGAACTCGCACCACTGCAACTTTAGGAGGATTATCGCTTGCGTCAAACAAGTGCTGTTCAACGCGCTCCACCCAAAACGGAACGCCAGCGCGCTCTGTGAGAAATACGCGATTTTTCGACCATTGTTGGTGTGCTCCGCCTTGGATCGTCTTTCTCGCGGTTGGCTGGAAGCCTTCCGTGGTTATCTTTTTCACCCTTGGCTTGCTTGTCACATGGTACAGATATTCGTCTGGCGCGTCCGTGGGATGGAATTCGGCGGCAGAAGCCGTCACGTCCTCAACCCATTTTCCACGCGCCCCCTGCTCCAACGCCCCCGCGCCCGGCGTGCCGCCCTTGACCACGCGAATCTTGCTCTTGTCCAGGCCCATCGCGTCGGCAATAGCAACCGTCGCTTCTGCAACCTCCAGCGACGCGCCGAACGCCTTGCGCACGTTCTCAACCGTCAACCCATCTTCTGGGAAGCCGCCCCCCATCACAGCCCGCTGCGGCGGCACATTGACCGCGCCGGCCTCAACCTGCGGCAACATCCCGGCGGTTTCGGCCTGACGGGCGGCTTCTGCGGCAGTTGCAGCGGCTTCAACCGACTCCTGCGCCAGCGTTTCCGCAAGCCCCTTGGCGGCAATCTCGGCGGCGGTCGGCTCAATCGTCGCCTCAACCACCGGGATTTCGCGGGCCGCATCGGCAGCGGTCGGGGCGATTTCCTCAAACAGGACTTCTTGCCGCCCCTGGTCCAACTTCTCCGCAGCCTTGCGCGACATCGCCAGGATGGCATCGGCAGCGTCGGCGGGGCTGCGCCGGATGCGGGCAATCATTTCGACTGCCGCCGCGCTTCCTCCCGCCGCCGACAGGTTGAGCGCCCGCGCCACCGCTTGCTTGATTTGCTCGGCCTTGGCAAACACCGCCTGCCGTTCGGGCGGCACCGGGACAATCGCCGTCTCCGGCGACAACGCGGGCTGCGCTGGGGCTTCTGGTTCCGGCGGGATCGGGCGCTCCGGGGTGGCGGCCACTTCCGCCTGCTCCGCTTTCGCCGCCGCCTTGCGCGCAACTTCCGCAGCCTTGGCCGCCTCTGCCTGCGCCGCAGCCGCAACCTTGGATTCGGCCGCCGGGATCAACCCAAGTTCGACGCGCTCCAACTGCGGCATGACCGGCTTGGCTTTGCCCTCGGCCATCTGCCGGGCGACGCCTTCCGCGAGGTTGCGCAGCGCCGACCGCGACGATTCCGCGCCGTGCATCAGGCCGTCGAGGATGGACGCCATGCGCCGGTCGGCTTGCTCAATGCCTTCGCCAAACACGCGCTGCACTTCCGCGACCACGCGCTTCGGCCACATGGGCAACCCGGCTTCGTCAACCCAGCCGACCGGCGGCAGCTTTTCCAGCGCCATCTTGACCAGCGGCTTTGCCACCCGGTCGGACGCGATGCGCTTGGCCGCCACCACGCCTTCCCATGCCCCGGTGTTTTTGAGCGTGCCAAAGGCAGGCTCCAGGGTGAGCAACGTCGTGAACGGGTGGGTGTAAAGCCCTTCGCCCCACTTCAACCCTTCGAGCGCGCCGACAGTGCTGCCGACCGCGCCGCCGCCCAACTCCTGCCCCTGCCGGAACCCGCGCTCTTGCGCCTGCCCCAGCGTCTCTCCCTTGGGGACCACGGTAATGCCGCCAAGCTCATTGGCAAACTCCGCGATGCCACCGACAACCACACCAAGGTCTTTCAGCGCGTTGCCAAGGAACTGCGACGTGTTGGCCCACGACATGCCTTCGTCGGGCAACTGCCGTTGGTGGCGCTCCCCCTTCATCAGCTCTCGCGCTGGATTGGTGCGCTCTTCCGATTCCGCCTGCATCTTGGCTTTCTGCGCGGCG
>CAXRHS010000616.1:0-5448 GCA_964230235.1 Myxococcota bacterium | reverse complement strand
GGCTCGCTCCGGACTGCCGACTGCCGCGGAGTCTTGGCAGCGCTGGTAGTCACGTTGGCCGGCCACCTTGTCACCACCCAGTCGAGCAGCGCGCCCTGCCCGACACCAGTACGCCGCGCGTTTGGGCTGCAAAGCGGCAGCGGAGCGCCAGGCGTCGGCCGCAGCGGCAAAGTTGCCTGCCGATTGCTGCCCAGCGGCCTCGGCATCGAGCTTGTCGGCGCGCGCTCCAGCGACTGCGTCGAGATAGGTGGAGACTTTGCTGGCAAGTTCGGGCGCGAGTTTTCCGGATTGCAGGGCTTGCCGGTACAGTTCGTCGGCACGGTCGAGCCGTCCCCCCATGTGGGCAGCGCGTGCGGCGGCATAGAGGTACTGCGCGCCATCAGGGTCGGCTTGCGAGGCGGCGAGGTATAGCTCGGCGGCCTTGTCGTACTGGGCGTCGTCGTAGGCGCGTTTGGCTTGGGCGGCCAGGGCTTGCGGCTTGGTGGGGGCAGCGTGGGCGGGGGTTGCGGCGACAGCGAGCGCCACCGCGGCCACAGACGCCATTGCGGCAAAGCGCCTAATCATCGAGACGCACTCCCTTGTGCGTTGCCGCCCACGCTAGCTTGCCAAACCGCTCGCGGTCTGTTGCGAACTCGCTTGGCGTTAGGATGAAGAGGTCGCACTCGACCGGGATCGTACGCGTGGCGCGGTTGGCTACCGTCATGCGCGCAAACTTGTCCAGGTCCGACGGCGCCACAATCAGCAAATCCCAGTCACTGTCCGGCCCCGCCCGGCCCTCGGCCCGCGAGCCAAACCACCACGCCTCTTGCACATCGAACACCGTGCGCACCCGCGCCAGCAAGGCCTCGGCCACCGTGCGGTCTTCGGCGGTCGGCCCGGTCCGGGTCGGTTCAAGGCTCTGTGGCGTGGCTGCCGGGTCCGCGTTCATGCCAGGTTCGCCGCGCGTTTCGCGCCACTGCGGCGCATCGCGATGTGCCAATGGATGCTGCGCCCGGGCGCGCGGGGTTGTCAAGGTCGGCGGCGAGGTCAACCCACAACCGCGTTCACCTCGACCGCCAGGCCTTCGACGGCGATCGCCTGCACCGAATCGCCGGCCGACAGCGTCACCAGCGAGGCGTAGCGGCCGTGGCGCGGGTCGCGGTACACCTCAAACACCTGGTGGACGACGTCGACGATCCAGTACTCGGGGATGCCCGCGGCGGCGTACAGCGGGCCTTTGACGTCGCGGTCGGTGGCGAGCGAGGTGTCGGCGACTTCGACGACCAACAGGGCGTGGTCGGGCAGGCCGTGCGCATCGGCGTTTGGGCGGGTGATGTAGAGGTCCGGCTCTGGAACCGAATCGGCGCCCACCGGCAGAGGCATCTGCGCGTACACGTCGGCACGGTCGCCGACCGCACGCTCGACGAGGCGCGACAGGCGGCGCAACGCGCGGACATGGGCAACGTTTTGCGGCGACATTTCAACCACCCGTCCTTCCAAAAGTTCAACTTTGTCGCTGGGTCCGAGGACGCCGGCCTCGACCATTTGCAAGTACTGGTCGCGCCGAAAGCGGTGCGTGGGCGGGTCGGCCGGGCTGGCCGGCAAGCGCGGGGCGGGCAGTTCGCCGGTGATGTCGGGCATGGTGGGCCTCAGGGTTGCGCTTTTGTGTGTTGGAATGCCTGGTGCGCGGTGACAGCGACCTGCAGCGCCAGTTGGCGCCGATGTAGTCTAGCAGAATGTGGCACATGGCGGCATCGATGGCGACAGCAAACGCCCGGCGCCGTGGGCCGGCGACCGCGATACCGGGCCGGCGACGGCATCATGAACGCGCCCACGGATCGCGGCGCCCAGGACTGGCGCCCGGTCCCATGTCGCCCATACCAGGTGCACGTTCACCCGAACCAACGCCTTGCGCATCATCTACCCCAGCCCGCGCAGGCGGGCTTTGCTGCTTAGGCGCGACTTCAGTCGCCAGCCGATCTCAGGGTTCGCAGCAACGCGGGCTAGGTCTTGCCCTCGGTCTTGCTGCGAAACGCCTGCATTTCCGGTCCATTGACGCCAAAGGTGGCCTCGGCCAGCTTGACGATTTTGGTGCGCTTGGTGTTGGCCGCAGCGAGCTTGGCGTTCAGCTTTTTGGTCACCGCCTTGAGCTCGGACTTCAGCGTCTCTTGGTGCGCGTTCAGCTTTTCGGCCTCGGCGACGTCGGCGGTCACGCCTTCGGCGTGTTTGGCGGCGATGGCGGGCAACGCCTCTTTGTGGGTGGCGGCGCCGCTGACGGCCTGCTTGCAGCGGTTGAGCTTGTTGGCGTAGGAGCTGGAAATGCTGGCCATGGGGGATCCTTTTTGGGGCTGGGCGCGGGCTAAAGGGCGCGCGCGGTGGGGCTGCGTCCGGACGCAGGAGGGTTGCGAGCGGAAGCGGAGGGGTTGCGTCTGGACGCAGGAGGGTTGCGAGCGGACGCAGAAGGGTTGCGTCCGGACGCGGCTCGGGTGCTTGGGGTCATTTTTGTAGAGGGTGCTCGGCAGTCATCTCGATTGCTACTGGCGCATCATCAAGCCCGCGACTTGCACGCGAATGGCTGACGTCGTCGTACAGGCCGAGTGCACGACGACGGCAAGCGTCTTTCCGGCCGCCACCGGGACACCTATTGAGTGGTCCTCCAGCCTCGTGCGGCCAGCTGCACTTGATGCATCGGACCATCGCCGGCACATGACAGCCTCGCCGCCAACAGCGACGCAAATGACAGTGTTGAAGTCCACGCTCTGTCCGCCCGGGCAGTTACCCGTCAAGTTGGTAACCAAGGGCGCATTTGGCTTATTCTTGTCCGGGTTGTCCGACACTTTTGGCAACATGTTGATGTCGCGAACGACAAACGTCATACCGGCCGGCACTGCCAACAACTCCACTTGCCCGGATTGCGAACAGATTCCTGAACTGCAAGTTGCCTCAACTTGATTAAGAGCAACCGAACCGTACAGGGCTACGATTGGGTTGCTACCACCACTCACCCCCGGCCCCGTAGGCGTAAACGCCCCCGCGAGCCCACCGGCCAGCGCCGCCCCAGCCACCCCGCCAACGACCGCGCCCACCGCAGCCCACGTTTTGGTGCCCCACGCCGCCGGATTCCAGGCCATCCTCGCCTCCGTTTTCGCCCGCTTGTCGCGCATTTGCGCTACACGCTCGTACGCGGGCGATGTTCAGCCCGGTGGGCGCGGTTGTCAAGCGCGGATTTTCAGACTCGTGGCAGGCTCAGGCGGCGGGCGGGCGCGGGTTGCCGGCGGGCGGGCAAATCGGCCGCGCTCCCAGCAAGGCCCGGCCCGCGCTCACCCCGTCGTTTCCGCCCACCGCGCCGCCAGTTCACCCAACGCGCGCCAGTACCCGGACAGCCGATAGAAAATGTCCGCCGCCACGGCCTCGTCGTACACATGCGAGGTCCGGTTGCGGTCATCGAGCATGTCCAGGAACACCGCCTCGTCGGCAATCAAGCCGGCGGCGAACGCAGCCCGAAAGCACTCGCGCGGCGACTTGGGCTCGGACAGGCCACGGGCGACCATCACCGCCCGCAGGGTTTTCCACGCCAGTTCAATGGTGAACTCAAAGCGCCCAAGCGCGCCGTCGATTTCCAGCGCGGACGCAGGCGGGCGCTGGACTGCTTCACCGAGACGCGCTAAGGCCGCTCGAAAGTTCTCGATTTTTGGCGTCGGGTTGGGCGCGCTCATAAACCACAATCCCCTCGCGGGCCACTTCGGCCCGCAGTCGTTCGCTGGCGCGGTCCCACCGCACTGCGTCCACGAAAAGCAGTGTCGGCGCGTCGTCTTCCAGCCAGCCTAGCAGGTCGTGCCAGCCGGCGGCGCCCGCATCGAATTCAAACGCGAGGTCGATGTCTGAACGTTCGCGGTGGTCACCGCGCGCCCGCGAGCCGAAAAGCCACACGCGGCGCAGCGAGGGCCAGTTTTCGCAACGCTTGCGCAGCGCTTCGGCAAATCGTTCTGGCAGGTGGATGGGCATCGCGACGGTGGCGGCAAGCGAATTTGGCCGCGCAAACAGCGTACAGCAAATCATCGAAGGTGCTCAAACTTAGGCCGGGCTCGGGGCGGCTGCCGCTACCACATCGCGACGCAACCGCGCCTGCGCTACGCTGCCAGCCTTCGCCGCCGAACCGCGCCGCCCGGTGCCACCATGAGCGAACTGCTTTTCGTCGCCGCGCAGCAACCCGACGGCGGCTTCATCGCCCGCGCCCGCGACCACCCAATCTTCACGCAGGCCGCCAGCGAAGAAGCACTGCATGCCGCCATCCGCGACGCCGTCCACTGCCATTTCGATGACGGCACGCCGCCCGAGGCCATCCACGTGAACATCAGCCACCTTGCCCCGCACCCCAGCCGCGCGCACAATGACACCAGCGGGCCGACCACCCGCAGGAGTCGTCCATGACGCTGGGCCACGACACAACGCAAGCCACCGCGGCGCCGGTGCGGTTTTCGCGCGTCCGCTACGAAGCCATGGTGACAGCCGGCGTGTTCGGCGAAGACGACCACATCGAACTATTGCAAGGGGTCATCGTTCACATGCCGCCGCAACACGTTCCGCACGCAACCAGTGTCGTCAAGCTCAACAAGAAGCTGGTCGCGGCCTATGGCGACGACGCCGAAGTTCGCCCGCAGTTGCCCTTCGCCGCAGGTCCGGACTCAATGCCCGAGCCCGACCTTGCGGTCGTGCCGCTGGGCCAGACTGACCACCACCCGACGCGGGCAATTCTGATTGTCGAGGTCGCCGATACCTCGTCCGCCACCGACCGCACCGTAAAGGCCGCCATCTACGCCGCGGCCGGCGTGCCCGAGTTCTGGATCGTTGACTGCGGCCGGCGGCTGGTCGAAATCCACACCGTGCCGCTCGACGACCACTACGGCGCCTGCCGCCTCGCTCGACCCGGCGACCGCATCGCGCTGCCGAGCTTGGACGGCGCTGCAGTGGCGGTCGCCGACCTGTTCTAGTCCGCTGAAATCCCAGCACTCCCACCAAACGCCAACCCGACTTGCGTTTAGTACGACTATTTGCAACCCGACTTGACATCTGGTCGAATCGAGGTACGTGGCCGCCCTGGGGCTGTCCTCAGCCGCCGCGCGGTCAGGCGCAGGCCCGGCTACACGACCAGGGTCAAGCCCGTGCCAAGGTCCACGCGGCGAGCATTGACGCCCAGCACCCACCCAGCGCAAGCTGACCGCCCGCCGGCCCACCACGGCCAGCCGCCCGCCCCGGAGCCGCCCCATGGTCCCCCGCCGTTGCGTTCTGTGGTTGCTGACCACGCTGGCCGCCATCGCCCTGCCCGGCTGCCCGCAAGCGGTCCCTGCCGCCGATAGCTTTGCCAATGCGAGCACCGCCACCGACACCAGCGGCGGCGCCCTGCAGCTCGCCGACTCGGCCAACCCCACCCACGACGCCCCGGCAACCGAGGCACCCACAAGGCCGGAC
>CAXRHS010000615.1:0-8102 GCA_964230235.1 Myxococcota bacterium | reverse complement strand
GTTCTTCGTTTGTGCAGGGGTGGATTGCCGCACATCACGGTGGCGTGGGCACTGACAACAAGCTGCCTTGCCGTCAGCCTGGGCTGCTCGTCACCCGCCACTCCGGCTCAGCCCGTCAATTCCTCGGCGGACACTGGCCTTGTGGCAGCCGACGGCAATGCGGCTGCACCGCTTGCAGACGCCGACGCCAGCGTCGCGACCGACTTCGCAGCGTCTGGGGATGCGCCGTCGGTCGGTGACACCAGTGTGGGCGGCGCTGACGCCGCGACCGCGGCCACCCAAGATGCCACCGTGGCAGAAACGGCGTCGGGCGACCTTGCTGGCGCTGCGGACGCGAGCGAAGTCGCAGACGCAGCGCCCTTGGACGGTGCGCCAGCCAGCGATGGCGCTGCGATTGCCGCCGACGTCTCTGCCTCGGTCGATGGCGATTGTCCTGCGCACGCGTTGGCCGTCTACGTCGTGACCGCCGACGACCAACTGGTCAGCTTTGCGCCGTTGCTGGCGCAGTTCAAGACCATTGCCACCTTGTCGTGCAAAGGTGAGACCAGCTCTCCCTTCTCGATGAGTGTGGACCGAACCGGCACGGCTTGGGTGCTGTACTTCAGCGGCAACGTGTACCGCGTCAACACCATCACTGGCGCGTGTTTTCCCACTGCATTCGTGCCGGACCAACTCGGCTTTGATGTGTTCGGCATGGGCTTTTCGGCCGATGGCCCGGGGCTCGCAAGCGAGCAGCTTTTCGTGGCTGGCGGCGGCAGCAACGGTTTTGTCGATGGCCCCAACAAGCTCGCAGTGCTAAACCTGCAGACGCTCAAGCTCAACGTCATCGCGACGCTCAAACCGGTGGCCAGTGGCCCGGATCTGAGCGGCAACGGCAACGGCGAGTTGTGGGGTTTCTTTCCCGAGACAACGCCGCCAAGCGTGCGCCAGATCGACAAGGCGACTGCGGCCACCGGCGTGGAGTTCCCGCTGCCAGTGCCCGAGTTTTCTGGCATCACATCGTGGGCATTTGCCAGTTGGGGCGGCAACTTCTACCTGTTCTCGCGCAACACCAAGCAGAACAACAGCGCGCTGTACCGGTTGACCGCCGCTACCGGTCAAGTCGACAAGATTGTCAACGACTTGGGCTACATTGTGGTTGGCGCCGGCGTGTCGAGTTGTGCGCCCATCACGACGCAGCCGTAGGCCGGTCGCACAACCATGCCGCTGCCACCTCGCCTACCTTGACCGCTTGCGCTGTGCGCCACCGCAGCGATGTCGGTCAGCCAAGGGCCCGTGTAAAATCCATTCGATTTTCCATGTTGGCCCGGTGCTTGCCAAATGGGTCACAAGCTCTCAACTTTGCAAGTCGACTCGCCGCTCCGCTCCGCGCACGTGTCGATTGACTTGTTCTTTTACAGGCCCTAATCATGGATAGACCGCCGCAAAAGCACAGACTTTGGCGTATTCGGGGACGGTTTGCACAGTCGCGAACTCGCGACCCACTCGGCAAGGTGCGGGCCAGCGTGCAAATCGCATCGATTTTTCACGTGCCCCAAGTCCGCAAGGATTGCCGGCGGTTTCGGCGCGGTGCTGGCGCACGACGTAGGCGTGCTGTAGGCCCAGAATCGAGGCAGCGCCTGGATTTCATGGCCTTTGTGGAATCTGTGCCGACGGAGCGACGGCCCTTCTGGCTGCGCCTCCAGTTGGACATTGCCGTGCCGCCGTCTCGCGCGCAGTGCGGCGCACCGACTCGCCGAGCCGGCCGTGGGCTTCGCCAAACGCCTTGGTGCCGGCCAGCCAACCGCGACGGACCAGCCAGCTGGCGCGCTCGGCCTCGGCGCTGCCAGCCGTGCACTGCCAGCCGACAAGCACCGCGGGCCACCATGCGGCCGACGGCGACTTGCTTTGCAGCAAGGCCAAGCGGTCGGCCCATTCGGGCAGGGCGTCTGGCTCGGCGACCCACGCCGTCAACAATTCCCGCGCGCGCTTGTGGTTGCCGGCGGCGGTCAATGCGGCGGCCCAAACCGTGCGCGCAAGGAGCCGATCCGTGCCTGGCCATCCCGCTTGCTCCGCTTCGATGGCGGCAGCCAACTGCGCTGCGTCAACCGGCGCGTCCAGCTGTGCCCACCACAAGCGCACCCGCGGCGCTGTGTCGCCGGACTCGGCGCTCTCGCGCGCGCAACCGGCGACGGCCGAGGCGGCCTGCCAACTAGCCAGCGCGCGCCGGCAATCGCCCGGTGGCGCATCTTCCGCGGCGCCTGGGGCGTCGGTTGCGCTGGCGAACGGCGCAGCCGCGGCCACCGCCTGGGTCGGCAACGCTGGCGGTACCAAGAGCTCGCTCAACGCCAGGCTCCGGCATGCCGACGTGGCAAAAGCTTCACGCACCGGGCGTGGCAGGCTCTCGTCCAACAGCACCTGCCGCTGACCGTGGATGACAACGGCCTGCGTGGCGCGTTCGATCAAATAGAAACTCGCGCCGCAGATGGTCCGATAGCGGGCCGCCAGGTCGCGCGATAGCGACAGGTCGCGAAACACCTTGTTGCGCCACTTGTCAAACTTGGCCTCGCTGGTTGCAGCCGTGAAGTCGGCCGGCACCAGCGCGAGGAGGCGTTGGATTCGCAGGCGATCGCGCTGTGTCGCCGCCACGACCGCGCCGAACGGGGGCTCGTGCCAATTGGGAATTCGCAGTTGTGCCTCCGCCACTTCGCGGATTTCCTCAATGAGCTTGCCTTCTTTTGCTGTCCAATTCGCGTCGTTGAGCGCCAGACCCAGCGCGTGCCACAGGTACAGCTGCAACGGGGCCGAATAGTCGGGCAGTTTGCGCTGCAGCACAAAGCGCAGTGGCGAGCGCTCGAACTCGCGCGGCACATGCTTGAGCTTGCCAAGTGCCATCGGCACCACAATGCTGCGGCCCACCGCATGGGCAAGAACGACCGGATCCACCTCGCCTTCGCCCAGTTTGGCTGCTTCGAGCGCGCGTTCGCAATTTTCGCCGTAGTCTTCCATGTCGACGGCATCGTAGTCTTCGGCCCAACAGTGGCGCCACACGCCTTTGAGAGTCGATTCCACGGCCTTGACGTTGTCGCGGATTGCCGCGGGAACGCTCGGCATGGCAAACACAGCCACAGCGGGCGTCTGCTCCCCGGCCAGCGGCAAAACGGGACCCAATGGGTTGGCCAACGCCGGCAGTGGCTCAAGGCCAGCGGGAGGCGGACCCAGCACGCTCAAGCGATCGACGCTGGCCAAAGCCTCGTCAAATGCGGCCAGTTGTCCCTTGCTGAGCTTGTCCTTTAGAAACCGAGCTTTGGTCAACCAGATTGCCTTGGGGCGCTGTGCAGCGAAGCGCGGCGCCGCCATCGCTGCCCGGACCGCATGGTAAAAGACGCTCAACTCTGCGCTGGCGAAGGCTGCCTGCAAGTCGGCCGCGCCACGCACCTTGAGATCCGCAGTCGCCAGTGCGGCGCGTTCGGCGAACCATGCTTTCCACGCGTTCGCTTCGGCGAGCACATCCGAGCCTTTGACTTTCTGCCAAGGTGCCGGAAGACCGCTGGCAGGGGCGAGCCCTTGTCTTTCGATTATTTGTCCAAGATATTGAATGCGCTCGACATCTGCGCCAATCGCGCGACGCTTGGCCGCGACACGCTGCATCGACGCCACCGCGTAGTGGGCCACCAAAGCGGTGTCCTCCGCGGTGACCAAACTGTTCGCAAAGGTCTCTGCGTTCATCTCAAATCCGCCATGCCACGCACTGTCGGTGTCGGACGAGTCGTCGCTCGCCGACAGCACGATCGGCAGGATGCCGTGCTGAAAAATCGCGTGGATGCGCACGCGATCGGCCATGCTGTCGAGCAGTTTGGTGACGGCCGCTTTGTCGGCTTCGCAGTGGTCTGGCGTGTAGTCGCCGGTGCGCTCGCCCGGTCGCTTCCAACAGTCTTTTGCAAAGTTGCGGAGCAGCTTCTTGGGCTTGTCGACGGCGGCTTTCAGTTCGGGCTCCACCTTTGGCAGGTCGACTGCGGCGACCAGGGCAGGTGCTCCCGCCGCTGGCGGTGGGGCAGACGGCGGCGCTGCGGATGCCAGCCACGGGGTAGCGCAGGCCAAACTGGCCCATGCCGCGACGCGAACACCTGTTTGTGCACAAATCATCTTGCCTCGGTGGGGACAGCGAGCAACGCGCTGCACTGTAGGTCTGCAAGTGCCTTGTCGGCCACTGGCGCAAATCGGCCCGCGGCAACCAGCACACGCCACTGCGGCGGATCCATGCCGGCAAGCTGTGGATCCGGCGTGGGCATTTTGTCGTAGAACAGCTGCCACTGCACCTCCGTGCCCGTCGCCGCAACCGACAGTTCGACCTCGCGCACGCGGTCTGGCAGCACCCGTCGGTCCTCGACGGCACGTTTGCCGTGCCACGGACCGCGGTGCGGATCGTCTCCAATAGCCGGACCAAACACCCGCGCCAGCGCGTACTCGCGCACTGCCTGCGGTGCTTCGGTCACCCATGTGCGCAATACCGCGCGGCGGAACAAGTCGCCGGTTGGAAAAGCGTGGCCAGCCAGGTTGGTTTGCAGACAGAACAGCATGTCGACGCGGTCGGCGGCCACGATCGCGGCACCGGCGATGTTGACGGCCGCGCGGATGAGTTCAGGCGTTGTGCCGACAAACGCGTGGCTGCGCCGGACTTTGCCGTGGGCCGCCGACCGCAGCGGCATGTGGCAGGCGCGGCAATCGAGGCCTGCGGCGGCGTGGCGGCTCGCCGCCCACTCGGCAAAGGTGTCTTGCTGGGGATCGACCGTCTCGAAGCGCGCGACCCGCGGCCGCTGGGGCTGAGCCAGAAAGCCGAACTGATGGCAACCGCCGCAGAATCCGGCGCTTTGCAGGTCTGGCGTCGCCGCTACAGCGTGCCCGGCTGCGTCGGCGGCGCGGGCGCGGCTGCCCCAAATGGTGCCGTCGCGCACGTGGCAGACCGTGCAGGAGACGCCATCGCTGGCCGCAAAGCCCTCTACGCGCGCGCCTTGCGCGGCAGGGGCGTGGCAGTGGCGACAGTACGCTTCGGGTTCGACGGCGTAGGCCTTTTGAAACAACGGGTCCGACCACGACTGGCTATGCAGCGATCGGCGCCATTCTTCTGCAATGTCGGCGTGGCAGCTCGCACAGTCTTGAAACCGCTTGGACACCACAAGGCCGGCCCGCAACGGCGCGTCGCCTCCGCGAAACCACTTGCGGCCGATGCTACGCCATGCGTCGACATCGACGGCAATGCCTGCCGGTGGCGTGGCCGCCAGCCACGCTGAACCCAGCACGCCGACGGCAACCAAGCCTGCAATGACGATCCGGGCTCGCATGGCCACGTTGTACGCGCAATCGGCGCCTGCGGTCTAGCCGGGGTCGCCGGCTCCTGCTTGCCGCCCGCAGGCAGTCACGGCTAGGGCGCCTCGCAACTGGCCAAGGCCAGGCGCGGCGACGGCAAGACGCAACTGCATGCTGCCGGCCACCGCGCCACGAACCGTCAGGCCGGCTGCGCGCTTCGGGCCTTGAAGCACTTGTCGAGTACGCCGTGCACAATCATGGGTAGGGGCCCGTAAAAAATCTACTCGATTTTCTACGTTGGCCCACTGCTTGCTTGGTGGTCGCACGCTCGCGACTTTGCAAGTCGACTCGCCGCTCCGCTCCGCGCACGTGTCGATTGACTTGTTCTTTTACAGGCCCTAGGACGCCGCAAGGTGCGGCCGCCGATTCCGAACCATACCGAGCGCGGAAGGGGCGCATCTGCCAACCGGTTCCGACCCTGTCGCTGGGCCTGACCCTGACCGCCGCCTTACTGGTAGCCCTGCGCAAGCTGACCCTGGCAGCGGCTGACCAGCAAACCAAGGCAGCGCCTGAGCTTGCGCGGTCAACAGGGTCTGCGGCCAGCCTTGCGGGCGTCATAGGTCGCTGCGTACAACGTTCACGGCCATTGTTCGCGGTTCCCAGGGTCAGCTGCGTGCCGCGGTCAGGCGCAGGCACAGGCACAGCGTCAGGGCCAGCCCTCGAAAATAACCTATTTTCGAGATATTGCGTCCGACTCGCAGATGGGGAGCCCCGTAATGCCATGTTCACAAAGGCGCTATCAGTTCGCGGATACACCCCTCGGAAGATGCCGGTTGACGGCCACTGCCATTGCGGCACACTGCCCAACGAGCGGCGCTGCCCCGGGCCGACCGCTGAGGACGAGATGCGACGCGTCACGACCGCCCTGCTGTGCTTTGCGTGGCTGGCGCTTGCCGTCCCTGCCGCGGCCGGCGACAAATGGACGCAGCCGTTCGACGGCGTCAAGCAGTTGCACCGCACGGTCGCGTCGCCCAAATGGAGCATCCACGCGCTGATCATTGACACGACCGCCGCCGGTGTGACGCTCGACGCAACGACGACTACTCAACGGAAGCAAAAGACCTCGGCGTTTGCCAAGTCGATTGCGGCGCAAGTGGCCGTCAACGGCGACTTCTTTAGCTATGCAACCTACGCGACAAGCGGCCTGGCCGCTGGCGACGGCAAGGCATGGGCCGACACGGCGGACGACCAAAACGACGCCAACGTGGTGTTTGCCAAGGGCACGCCGGCCAAGCCGACCCTGCATGTCGCCAGCGAGATCCTCAAGTTTGACGCCAAGACCATGTGGGGCGTGGTGTCGGGTCACCCGATGCTGCTCGTCGGCGGCGTGGTGACGGCGGCGGCGACCAACCCCAAGTCGTCGTTTTGCCAGACGCGCCACCCGCGCACGATGGTCGGCCTTGACAAAGGCGGGACGGTGCTCATCGTGGCCGTCGTCGATGGCCGCCAGCCGTGGCTGAGCGTGGGCATGAAGTGCGGCGAACAGGCCGCGCTGATGAAGGACCTCGGCGCGTGGACAGCGCTGAACTTTGACGGCGGCGGCTCGTCGACGATGTACGTGGCCGGCCAAGGCGTCGTCAACTCGCCGTCGGACGGCAGCGAGCGCACCGTCGCCAACCACCTGGCCATCTACGCCGCCAAGAGCGGCACCATGGCCAGTATCAGCGGTAAGGTTCACGTCGCCGGCCAGCCGACCAAGGTCTTGGCTGGGGCCAGCATCCAGGTCACCAAGGGCCCGACCGACACCAGCGACGCCAAGGGCCTCTACGAACTCTCGATGGCAGCCGGTACCTACACGCTGACCTGCACGCTGTCGGGCTACAAGGTCGCAACCGTGGTCAAGACCCTGGCCAAGGGCCAAACCCTCAAGCACGATTTTGCTTTGGAAGTCTCGGCGGTGCCCACCGACATCGACGGGGATGGCGTGGTCGACGCCAAGGACAACTGCCCCAAGGCCAAGAACGCGACCCAAGCGGACAAGGACGGCGACGGCATCGGCGACGCCTGCGACGGCGACGACGACAACGACGGCGCATTTGACGAAGACGACAACTGCCCACTGGTCGCCAACAAGGACCAAAAGGACACCGACAAGGACGGGGTTGGCGATGTTTGCGACCCCGACGACGACGGCGACGGCAGCGCGGACTGTGCCGACAACTGTCCGCTCGTCGCCAATGCCGCCCAGGCCGACAAGGACAAGGACGGCGTGGGCGACGCCTGCGATCCGGTCGACGACACCCCGCCCCCGCCCGTCGACAACGGCAAGCCCGACGCGGGGGCGACGGGCAGTGACGCCGGGTCGACCGTTGCTGATACGGCGATGGTCGATGCCAAACCGAGCGACATCAGCAAGGAACTGCCACCGCCCCTCAAGGACTCTGACGGCGATGGACTGGCCGATGGCATCGACAACTGCCCGTTCTTGGCCAATGCCGACCAGAAAGACGGCGACGCGGACCTGCAAGGCGACGCCTGCGACCCGGACGACGACAACGACGGCGAGGGCGACAAGGACGACAACTGCCCGCAGATCTACAATCCCGACCAAACCGACAGCGATGGCGATGGCGCGGGCGACAAGTGCGACCCCACGCCGCTGTCGCTGGACGACGCTTCGGTGGTCGGCGCCGACGCTGGGCAAGCTGCAGACGGTGCCGGCGGGGACGCTGCGTCGGTCGACGTCGATGCCGCCAGGGCGGCTGGCGATGGGGCGACCGGGCCAGCTGTCGCAGACCCTGGCGACTCAGGCACAC
>CAXRHS010000614.1:0-4059 GCA_964230235.1 Myxococcota bacterium | reverse complement strand
CCGCCCTTGCCGCCGCGGCCCACCGGAGTCGCCATGGCCGAATCGATCGACTTGCGCACGTACACCCACATCGACGTGCTGCAACCGCAGACCGCCGCGTTCATTGCCACCGTGGCGGGCGGCTACCTGCCGCTGGAGGGTCAGGCGGCGCTGGTGGTCGAGGTCGCGCCGGGCATGTCGATCAACAACGTGACCGACGCGGTGCTCAAGCAGACCCAGGCCATCGTCGGCATGCAGATCGTCGAGCGCGCGTTCGGCATGTTGGAAGTGCACCACTTCGATCAAGGGCAGATCCGCGCCGCGGGCGACGCCGTGCTCAACCACTACGGCATCAAGGCGACCGATCGGCTCAAGCCGCGGATCATGACCGTGCAGGCGATCACCGGCATCCAGGGCTACCACACCATGCTCATCAACCGGATGCGCCACGGCGACATGATTCTGCAAGGTCAGACCATGTTGACGCTCGAAGTGCACCCGGCCGGCTACGCGATGCTGGCGACCAACGAGGCTGAAAAGGCCGCCAATATCCACGTGTTGGAGATGTTTGCTTTTGGCGCCTTTGGTCGCGTGTGGTTGGGCGGCGACGAAGAGAACATCGCCCAGGCCGCCGCCGCGATCGAAAAGGTGCTCGGCGCGATCGACGGACGCGAGAACAAGCAAGACAAAGCGGTCTGATCGCGGTGCTGCCGCCCACGCTGCCGATGCCGCTGGTGCTGGCGTCGACGTCTCGCTATCGCCAGGCCCAGTTGGCGCGCATTGGCGTGCCCTTCGCGTGCGCCGCGCCCGATTACGACGAAGCGCCGGTGCCCGGCGTCGCGGGCGAAGACCTGCCGCTTGTCCACGCGATCGGCAAGGTTGAGGCGGTTGCTCGCACCCTGGCCGCGCCCGCCTGGGTGTTGGGCGCCGATCAAGGGGTGGTGATTGGTCGCGGCATCAACTCGGAACTGCTTGGGAAACCGCATACTGCGGCGCGCGCCGTCGCTCAGTTGCTGTCGTTGAGTGGCAAACCGCACCTGCTGCGGACCGGCGTCGCGCTGTGGCAGCCGGGCGTGCCGCTTGCGACCCGGGTGGTCGATGTGACGCTGTGGATGCGGCCGCTGATCGCCGCGCAGGCCGAGGCCTACGTCGCGGCTGACCAGCCGCTGGACTGCGCCGGCAGCTACCGCATCGAATCGCGCGGTCCGTGGTTGTTCGAGCGCGCAATCGGCGACGATCCGACCGCCATCGAGGGGTTGCCGCTATTGGCCGTGACCGACCTGCTCTGGCGGGCGGTCGCGGAATCGCACGGTGCTGTCGCGGGTTGATGCGGGCCGCGGCTGACACCGCCCACCGTTCTTGTTATACGCACAACCCCGCCGCCTGCGCCGCCACCGGACGATGCCCGAGAACCTGCAAAAACTCATCGACCAGGGCGGCCCCACGCTGCTCGTCATCGCCGCCGTGGCCGCGATTGGCCTCGGTCTTTTCGTTGAGCGCTGGCTTGCGTTGCGCGGGGTTGCCGTCCGGGCCCGCGCCATGGACGCCCGCTTGCGCGATCTGGTCGGCGCCGGCCGGATGAGCGACGTGCTGGCCGCCTGCAACAGCGCCAGCGATGGGCTGAACACCGTTCTGACCCGCGGCGTCGAGGCCGCGCTGCGCCGGGCGCCCCGCGACGCCATTTTCGCCGAAATGTCGCGCGACGCGCGGCGGCTGTTGGGCCGACTGCGCCGCGGGCTGGGCTTGCTGGCCACGCTTGGCACCATGTCGCCGTTCCTAGGTTTGTTCGGCACGGTGCTCGGCATCATGCAGGCGCTCAAGCGCATTGGCGAAACCGGTGCTTCTGGACTCGATGTGGTGGCGTCAGGCGTGTCCGAGGCGCTGGTGGACACGGCGGCCGGCATCCTGGTCGCCATCGTCATGGTCCTTCTGCACCAGGTGCTCAAGGGCGCCGTGACCCACACCGTGCTTGAAGTGCAGATTCTGGTCGAAGACGTTGCCGACGCATTTGCGCGCCTGGATCTGCGGCCCACCGGCGACGACGGCAAAGCGGCACGCGAGGTGGACGGTGGGGCCTGATTGGGGCAGCGAACCGGAAGAAGCCAGTGAGGTCGTGGACTTGAACTTGACCTCGCTGGTCGACGTCGTGCTGGTGCTGCTGGTCGTTTTCATGGTGTCGACGTCGGCGATTGTGGACCGCGATCGCCTGGCCCACGCCGAGGGGCGCGTCGACCTGCAACTGCCGACCGGCAACCAGCAGCCGACCGACCGCAAACCGGCCGGCGAGTTGACCCTGCAAATCAACAGCGATGGCCTGCTGTTCGTGGACGGAGCGCCGACGGACTGGAAGGCGCTGAGCGCCAACCTGGTTGAGCGCCTGGGCAAAGACGCTGACTTGCAGGTGCGCGTCGACGCCGATCAGCGGCTGCCGGTCAGCAAGGCGGTCGAGGTGCTCGACCAATTGCAGAACCTGGGCATCCGCAACGTCGGGCTGGGCACCAAAGGCAAGTAGCTGCGTCCAGGCTGGTAGAAAACCGCCACAACTTCCTTGCTGCGGGCGCTTGCTCGTCGGGTCGGTCGCACAGTCGCGAAATTGCAACGCGACCCGCGGCTCCGCTCTGGTATCGGACAATCGGCGTGCCCGTTGCAAGGGGATTAGCCCCCCAACAAGCCGCTGACCAGCACCCAGCCCAGGCCCAACGCCGCGACCAGCAGCACCAGGGCGGTCGCGCCGCAGCCGAGCAACAACCACCGGCCGACCAGCACCTCGATTCTTTCTTCTGGCTTGCCGGTCGCGATCGGTTTGTCGCTGCCGGGCATGCGATCGGCTGTGCTGGGCAGTTCCGTTCTATGGTCGGCCATGGGCACCATGGTCCTGCCCTTGTCGAGTGGCGTCAATTCCGCTACACCGCCGCCCACGCCGCAGCCCTGCGCGCGTCGCTGGCCCGCCCATGCCCACCGGTCGCCGACAAAAAGTCCTCGAACGCCTCGCGGCCCTGGAGAAGCAGGCCGAACTCGGCGGCGGCCAGGATCGCATCGACAAGCAGCACAAGGCCGGCAAGCACACCGCGCGCGAACGCATCGAGCTGCTGCTCGACAGCGGCAGCTTCGTCGAGATGGACAAGCTGGTTACGCACCGCTGCACCGATTTTGGCATGCAGGACAAAGCGATCGCGGGCGACGGCGTGGTCACCGGCTACGGTTTGGTCAACGGCCGCACCGTGTTTGTATTTGCCCAGGACTTTACGGTGTTCGGCGGGTCGCTGTCTGGGGCGTTTGCAGAGAAGATCTGCAAAGTCATGGACCACGCCACCCGGGTGGGCGCGCCGGTCATCGGGCTCAACGACTCGGGCGGCGCGCGCATCCAAGAAGGCGTGGTCAGCCTCGCCGGGTACGCCGAGATTTTCACGCGCAACACCTTGGCTTCTGGCGTGGTTCCGCAGATCTCGTTGATCCTGGGCCCTTGCGCCGGTGGCGCGGTCTACAGCCCGGCGATTACCGATTTCGTGGTGATGGCCCAGCAGACCAGCTTCATGTTCATCACCGGGCCGGACGTCATCAAGACGGTGACCCACGAAGAAGTGACCCAGGAAGACCTCGGCGGCGCGATGCGCCACGCATCGACCTCGGGCGTTGCGCACTTCGCTTGCGACGACGAGCGGCAGGCGATTGCGACGGTGCGCGCCTTGCTCGGCTTCTTGCCGCAAAACAACCTGGAAAAGCCGCCGGTTGCGCGCGGGGAGGATCCGTGGGATCGCCGCGACCCGGCCCTGGCCACCCTGGTCCCCGACGAACCGACCCGCCCGTACGACATCAAGACGGTGATCGCCGCGATTGTCGATGACGGCAAACTGCTGGAAGTCCACGAGAACATTGCCCGCAACATCGTGGTCGGCTTTGCGCGGCTCGATGGGCAGTCGGTCGGCATCGTCGCCAACCAGCCGGCGGTGCTGGCGGGCTGCCTCGACATCGACGCCTCGACCAAAGCGGGCCGGTTCGTGCGCTTTTGCGACGCGTTCAACATCCCGATCGTGACCTTTGTCGACGTGCCAGGCTTTTTGCCCGGCACCCGGCAGGAAT
>CAXRHS010000613.1:0-3452 GCA_964230235.1 Myxococcota bacterium | reverse complement strand
GACGGCGACGCGGCCTTCCACGGTCGGCCAGCGCGCCAACCAGCACGGTCGACGGTCGCGACCGCCCCCACGTGGCGGGAGTAGCTCAGTTGGCAGAGCGTCAGCCTTCCAAGCTGAATGTCGCGGGTTCGAACCCCGTTTCCCGCTCCGCGCCACTCGGCCTGTTCTGGCAGCTAGACGGCAAGGCAACCGTTGCCGCGCCGTGCGCCATGCCTATGTAGCTCAGTCGGTAGAGCACTTCCTTGGTAAGGAAGAGGTCGCCGGTTCAATTCCGGTCGTAGGCTCCGGGGCGTAGGCCCCTCCCAGTGATGCTTCGCGGTGCATGCAGCCCGCAGGCGTCGCCACGGGTGGCAAGCAGGTACATCGTCAGGCAAATGCGCCGGAATCGAGCACTCGTCCGGCCCTGTCGTTTTGTTGATTTCAGGAATCGCCACCGCGGTGGCGGGAGGACTTTTCGTCATGGCCAAGGCCAAGTTTGAACGCAACAAGCCCCACGTCAACGTGGGCACCATCGGCCACGTCGACCACGGCAAGACCACCTTGACGGCGGCCATCACCAAGCACCAGTCGCAAAAGGGCATGGGCAAGGCCAAGTCCTTTGACGAGATCGACAAGACGCCAGAAGAAAAGGCGCGCGGCATCACCATCTCGACCGCACACGTCGAGTATGAGACCTCCAAGCGTCACTACGCGCACGTCGACTGCCCGGGTCACGCCGACTACATCAAGAACATGATCACCGGCGCGGCGCAGATGGATGGCGCGATTCTGGTGTGCGCAGCCACCGACGGCCCGATGCCCCAGACCAAGGAGCACGTGCTGCTCGCCCGTCAGGTCGGCGTGCCCAAGATGGTCGTCTACTTGAACAAGTGCGACGCCGCCGATCCGGACCTGCTGGAACTGGTCGACATGGAGTTGCGCGAGCTGCTGAGCCAGTACGAGTTTGACGGCGACAACGCCCCGATCGTGCAAGGCTCGGCCCTTGAGGCGCTCAACGGCGTGGGCACCAAGTTTGGTACCCCGTCGATCGACGCCCTGATGGAAGCGCTGGACAACTTCATTCCGGAGCCGGTGCGCGACTTCGACAAGCCGTTCCTGATGCCGGTCGAAGACGTCATGACCATTTCGGGTCGTGGCACCGTGGTCACCGGTCGCGTCGACCGCGGCACCATCAAGATCAATGAAGAAGTCGAGATCGTCGGCATTCGCCCGACCATCAAGTCGACGGTCACCGGTATCGAAATGTTCCACAAGACCGTGGATCAGGGTCAGGCCGGCGACAACCTGGGCGCGCTGCTGCGCGGCATCAAGCGCGACGACGTCGAGCGCGGCCAGTCGCTGTGCAAGCCGGGTTCGGTGACCCCGCACGCGCAGTTCAAGGCCTCGGTGTACGTGCTGAGCAAGGACGAAGGCGGCCGCAGCAAGCCGTTCTTCAAGGGCTACCGCCCGCAGTTCTACTTTGGCACCGCCGACATCACCGGCGACATCGACCTGCTGGCCGGTGTCGAGATGGTCAAGCCGGGCGACAAAGTCGAACTGATGGTCAAGCTCATCAGCCCGGTGGCGATGGAGAAAGGCATGCGGTTCGCCATTCGTGAAGGCGGCCGCACGGTCGGCGCGGGCGTCGTGGCCGACATCGAGAAGTAGCAAGGGTGGTCGTGGTGTGGTGCGACGCAGCGCCACGCCACGATCGTTCCCGACGAGCGCCAGTCGTCGCGAAGCAACCCCAAACCCGGATTCTGGTCCGGAGTTGGGGTGGTCGCGGCGGCTGGCGCACCCCATTTGCTGGCCCCGCTTGGCGGCCGGCGGCGGGAAAAGGCGGCAGGTGGCGCTTGCTACCAGACCGCGGCACTGAGGCAACATGGCGCAGACCAACCGCTCGATCATCCACCTGGAATGCCAGAGCTGCCGCACCAGCGGCGTGCCCGGCGTTTCGCGCTATACCACGAGCAAGAACAAGAAGACCAAGCCGGGTCGGCTGACTTTCAAGAAGTACTGCCCGTTCGAACGCAAGCACACCGACCACAAGGAAACCAAGTAGCCGCGCTCGGATTGGAACCGAGCCAGACGCCGCAACCGTCGCTCGTGCAAGGCAGTCAACCTGCCGGGCGTGGGCGACCCGAATGGAGCGGCTGCGGCAAGCGGCGCGTGCCGATCTGCGGATCCCTTGGACCGCAGGTGATGAACAGGCCAGTAGCTCTAACGGTAGAGCGGCAGACTCCAAATCTGCGGGTTGTGGGTTCGAATCCCGCCTGGCCTGCCCGGACGCACATCGCCGCCGCAGGGGACCGCCGGTGCCGCGGCACACGCAACCGGCAAGGCTGATTGGGGTTGAGTTGGTCAGGGCAGGGTCCAACCGGGCCTGTGGCATCGAGCGAGATCGGGTCCATCGGGGTCAGGTCCATCGGGGTCAGGTCAATCGGGGCAAGGAGCGATCGATGAGCCAGGAGCGGATGGTCAACATGGCGTTCATTACTGCAGCATTGGTGCTGTGGTTCGTCAGCGCCAACCTGTTCGGCACCCTGCTGGACGCGCTGCCCCCGCTCAACGCGGCCTCGGGCGATCGCTGGCAGTGGGACGCCTACATCATTGGCCGCGAGTTCCGCCTGAGCAACCTGCTCGGCGTGGCTGTCGGCGTGGTGGGCGGCGTGCTGTTGTGGCGCAACGAGTGGCTGTTTACCCAGGCCCACGAGATCGCGGGCGAGTTGCGCAAGGTCTCTTGGCCCTCGTGGCCAGAAGTTCGGCTGTCAACGATCGTGGTCATGATCACCACGGTGCTGGTCGCCTGCGTGCTGTGGGGTTTCGACACGGTGTTCGCCTTCGTCAGCCGGCTGGTCTACAAAATCTAGCGCACAGCTTGCGCATGGCGCGCCCCAAGCGCGCACCCGACGAACTGGCGCTCACGCGCCGTCAAACTTGGCCCGAGCGCAGCGCAGCCAGGCTGTCCAGTAGGGAGGCGACCGATGATGCCACAGGAACAGTTCAACGCAGACGGCAGCACGGACTCCGCCGAAGTGGCCCCGCGGCCGCGCACCCCGCGGATGCGCTGGTACATCGTCAACACCTACACGGGCTCTGAGAACCTGGCGCGCACGCACCTGCTCAAGAATGCCAAGGACGGGCGTCTGGAAGCGTTTTTCGGCGAGGTGCTCATCCCGACCGAGAAAGTCGCCGAAGTGCGCGCGGGTGTCCGGCGCGAGTCCAAGCGCAAGTTCTTTCCGGGTTACCTGCTCGTGCAGATGATCCTGAACGACGATACCTGGCACATGGTCAAAAACACCGAGAAGATCATCGGCTTTGTCGGGTCTGAAAAAGACAAGATGAAGAAGCCGGCGCCGGTGCCAGAGCACGAGGTCGAGCGGATCCTGGGCCAGCTGGAGCAGGCCGAGGTGCAGGCCAAGCCGGTGGTGTCCTTCAACGAGGGCACCGAGGTTCGCGTCATCGACGGGCCG
>CAXRHS010000612.1:0-3409 GCA_964230235.1 Myxococcota bacterium | reverse complement strand
TGCAGTGGAAGCGCTTTCCCACCGAAGTTGCCGGCAAAGCCACGCTGGAAGGCGGCAAGCCTTTTGAACCCATGGGTCTTTTTCTGCTGCCGCAGGTCGAGACCTTCCAGTTGGTGCCGACGCCGGCCAACGACCGCGTGGTCGCCCAGAACCTGCAACTGAGCGACGGCAAGAAGCAGCGCATGGTGACCGTGCACTACGAACACTATGCCTGGCGCATCCACAACCCCGACCTGCGCGACGCCGCCGAGGCTCCTTGATTCCTTCGACTGAAGCCGCTTTGGATGACCGCAGCGACGATGTCGCGTCGCACGCGGTGCTGGCCCGCCGCGTCTACATCGAGACGATGGGCTGCCAGATGAACGCCTACGACAGCGACCGCATGGTCGAGGCGCTGGCCGACGCTGGCTATGTGCCCACCGACGACGTCGCGCGCGCCGACCTGGCCATTGTCAACACCTGCTCGATTCGCGACAAGGTCGAGCACAAAGTCACCTCGCTGCTGGGCGTCTGGCGCAAGCTCAAGGTGCACAATCCCGACCTGGTGCTCGGCGTGGCCGGCTGCGTCGCTCAGCAAGAGGGCAGCAAGCTGTTGGAGGCCGTGCCCTACCTCGATCTGGTGGTCGGACCGGACCAGATTGCGCAGTTGCCGGCGCTGGTGCAGGCCCGCCGCGACCACAACGCGCGCGGCGCCGCCACCGATTTTGTGCACCGCAACGACTACACCTTTCCTGCCGTCGCGCCGCCCGAAGATGGCCGCGTCAGCGCGATGGTCACGGTGATGAAGGGCTGCAACAAGGTCTGCAGCTTCTGCATCGTGCCATTCACGCGCGGCCGCGAGGTCAGCAAGCCCGCGCAGGCGGTGGTGGACGAAGTTCGCCTTCTGGTCGACCACGGGGTGCGCGAGGTCACGCTATTGGGACAAAACGTCAACAGCTACGGCAAGGACCGCGTCGGCGAACTGGACTTTGCCGAGTTGATCGCGCGGGTGGCCGAAGTAGACGGCTTGGAGCGCATCCGGTTTACCACGTCGCATCCGATGGACTGCACCGACGCGCTGATCGACGCGTTCGCGACGGTGCCCAAGCTGATGCCGTTCTTTCACCTGCCCATCCAGTCGGGTTCGGCCGCGGTGCTCAAAGGGATGCGCCGCCACCACGGAGTCGACGACTACCTCGAAAAAATCGCGCGATTGCGCGCGCGCGCTCCGCATGTCGCGCTGTCCACGGACATCATCGTCGGCTTTCCGGGCGAGACTGAACTCGATTTTGAACTGACGCTGACGTTGCTGCGGCAGGTGCGCTACGCCACCCTCTACTCATTTCTGTACTCGCCGCGACCCGGTACCCGCGCGGCCCAACTGGCCGACGATGTGCCCTTGGCCGAAAAGAAGCGCCGCATCGTGGCCTTGCAGGCGCTGCAAGACGACATCACCGCCCAGTGGATGCGCACCTTTGCCGATCGCCGGGTTGAGGTCTTGATCGAGGGCCTGTCGCGGATCGCCGATGCCGGCCCGCAGAGCAAGCTCGGTCTGGTGCGGGCCCAGCGCGGGCTGCAGGTCGTGGGGCGCACGCCCGAGAACGTCAAGGTCAACGTCGCCGTCGCTGACCTGGCCCACGCGCAGGCGCTCAAGGGCCTGACCGTGCAGGTGCTGGTCGACCGCGTGGGGCCGCATTCGCTGGTTGGCGTGTTACCACAGCCGTTGGCCCGGGCCGCCTGACGGTGACGCCGCCAAAGATCGCGCCGGGCCGCCACAATGGCGACGGCTGTGGCCGACCCGTGCTAGCCCGCCAGGTTCGCCTTGCGCAATCAGAAAGTGCCGCCAGTCGCGAGGGTCGAGCGGGCCAAGCCCCGCCGTTGCTCCATGCACGACCCGATTTTCGACTGGCACCGCTCGCTTGCCACGTTCGGCGCGGACGCGCGAATGGGCACGACCTGTGGTCCTTGCCTTGCGCGCCCAAGGTCTTCGAAGCCTCCGGCCTGAAAACCGGCGGTGCCGCATGGTGAGCCGCGGCCGCCTGGGGCTGCGCGCCGTGCCGGCGCTCTTTTGGATGGCGACCATCTGGCTTAGCTCGGCGCGGCCGTGGCCAGACGCGGGAGGGTTGCTCGGGGCGCTGCTTTCGTGGTTGCCGGCCTGGCTCAACGCAGTCTTGCAGGTCGTGCCTTTGGACAAGCTCGTCCATGCTGGCATCTACGGCCTGCTGGCCAGCCTATGGTGGTGGGCGCTGCTGCCGCGCGATGGCGGCCACCGATGGGCAGAGCCGGGCTGGCCCTTCTTGCTCGCAGTCGCGTTCGGGGCCCTGGACGAAGTCCATCAGGGGTTTGTGCCCGGCCGCAGCCGCGACGCCGTCGACTGGCTCGTCGATGCGGTGGGCGCTGCCGGCGCCTTGGTGGTGCTGGTCGGCCTGCGTCGCTGGCGGGCTCGGCACGCGGCGTGAATGGGCCTCGCATGCCACGCGTCGGGACGCCTGCGCCGGTCGTTGATCCACTGGCGGTTTTGGCCCAAACTATCGTGCCCTTCTTCTTGCGCCGCAGTGCGCCAGGCGGGTACGCAAAATCGAATGGAAAACAAGATGAACGGTATCATCGGACCGACCCGGCGCTGGCTTGCCGGACCGGCGCTCGCCCTGGCCTGTGCACTATGCGCGACGACTGTGCCTGGGGTCGTGCAAACGGCGGCCGCCGCCGAACGGGCCGAGCCGCGGCTGTACGTGTTGGAGTTGGTCGATGTCGGCGGTGTGCCGGTGCGGATGATCGTGCCGACCACCAACCGCACGTTGTCGGACGCGGGGCTGTCCACGCGGCCCACCAAGGCCTTTGAAGCCTTGCGCGCGCGATCGCCCAAGGAATACGGCGTCACCTCGCTGCGGCTGGACTCCGCAACCAAGGCGACGCTCGTGCTCGACAAGGTCGCCGATGCCGACCATGTATTGGCCGAAGTGTTCTGGTCGCTGGCCGCGCTGGGCTACAGCGAGCTGTCTGCGCCGCCCTACATCAAAGACGTCGTTACCTTGGACCGCCTGGCCTACGGTGCGGCAGTGACGATCCTGCCGCTGTGGGACGCTGCACGGTTTCACGATCAGCCCAATGCGGTCGGTCAGGCGTTTGTGGTCCTGGCCGGCGCGCCGGTTGCCGCACCCGAAGCGATCAAGCGTCTGCTCAAGAACGATCCGGTGGCGCGCAAGGTGCTGACCGACGCCGTTTCTGGCAGCGCCGTACGCCCCAAGATGGCGGTGCTGGAGCTCATCACCGACGCGCGGTTGCGCGACGCGCTCAAGCTCAAGGCAGACGACGCCGCGCCCGCGCTGGCCGACGGCTCGCTGTCGGTGCGACAACTCGCTCTCGATGCCGTGATCGCCGCCGGCATCGCCAACAACAAGGTGGTGCTGGCAGCGCTGGAGAACCTGGT
>CAXRHS010000611.1:0-7534 GCA_964230235.1 Myxococcota bacterium | reverse complement strand
TCGGGATTCGGCAGCACCTGCCCGGGTGCCGTCCACAGCGTGCCATGGCGCAAAAGCGTCGGCCGCTGGTCGGCATCGGGAGGGCGAGCGGCGGCCGGAGCCGCGAAGAGCAGCAGGCACGCGCACACAGCTAGACAACGTTGTAACACGCAGGTCCTGGCGACAACCACAGGGCGTCGGGGTGCCTAGTATCGATGGGTTGGGGCTGCGGTGCAATGTCGGGGTGCGGTGGGTGACGCTGCCGCGCGGTTTTGACGCCACTTGACGCCAGCCCGCCCGCGGTCGCAATTTGTGCGCCAAGCCAGGCCATCGGTTGGGTCCCGGCCGCGCACCATGTCCGACGACAGCGAATCTCCGAACGGCGTCCAGACCGCTGCCCGCGCGAGCCGCCCGTGACGGCCGCCGCGCAAGCGCCGACGGCCGCACCGAGCCACGCCGCGCCCACGGCGCAGGCCTTGCGCGCTGCACTTGACCACGCAGCGCACCTGCTGCCTTCGCAAAACCCGCTCGGCATGTTCGTGCACCATAACACGTTGCACGCGTTCGAGGACCTGCCGTTTCGGCTGGCGGTCGAGCCCGCCGCGGACCTGTACGGCGCGCGGGCCTGGTGCACGATGGCGTTCTTTCACGACGCCTGGGCGGAGGGCCGCATCCTGTCGCGCGACCTTGACGACGTGTTGGCACGCGAAGTCAACGACGACGCCATTGCCCTGCCCGGCCTGGTGCTGCAGCGGCGCCAGGCCATTCGCGTGCTGATGCTGGCGCCCGAGACCGGGTTGCAGGACCCCGAGGCGAGCGCGTGAGCGCTGCACGAGCACAAGTACCTGGACCACCTGCCGGTGGGCCTGGACCGCGCGGCCGAAGAGCGCCTGCGCGGCGCTGGATCGCCGCCGCGGGTCCTGCGCGCGCTGTGGCAAGCGTGCAGCAGCCTGGGTCCGGTTGCCGCGGCGGCTCGCCAGACCCAAGACCACGCGCGGCCGGTGCGCCTCGCAGCGCTGGTGCGCCGCCACTTGGGCGCCGACCTTGATGCGCTGGTCGAACCGCAACTGGTCCGCTGGATCAGCGCCTACCTCGATTTGGGCCAGGCCGACTGGGCCATGCCCAATCGCGAGCGCGGGCTATGGCGCTCCGTGCTGCACCTGCTTGACGCAGCCGGTACGCGCTTGCAGGCAGGTGGCGGTTGGTTGCGCGCCGAGGCTCGGCGACTTGTGCGCGACGGTGTTTCGGCGGAGGCCAGCGCCTTGGAGTCGCTGGCCGACATTGGCGTCGCAGGTGGCAATCTGGCGGCGTTCGTCGCGGGCACGGTGCTGGCGCTGCGCGGCTTCGCGGGCATGTTGGTGCGGCTGGGCGAGCGCCCCGACTTCGCGCCAGCGGCGCCACCACCGGGCGATTTGGCAGACTTGCTTGCAGTGCGGTTGCTGGTCGAGCGAGCGGCAGTGCGGTTCCTGCTCGCCGGCCAGGCCGATTGTGGGCACGGCCAGACGTTGATGCGGCGCCTGGCCGGGTTTGCGCTACCGACGCGCGACGCCAACGCGGCGATTCGAGGGGTTGCACCATTGTTTCACGTCGCGCTTTGCCTGGGCCTGCACCCCGACGCCATCACCCAGGCCAGCAACGCCGAGCGGCATGCCCTGCGGTCGCTGGTCGACGGTGGCCAGGAACGCCGACTGCGCTGGCTATGGCAGTTGGCCTACGAGCGCCGCTACCGCGTACAGATTCTCGACGCCCTGGTGCGCCATCCCCGCCAGCAATTTGCGGTGCCGAAGTCGCCGCACACCCAGGTCGTGTGCTGCATCGACGAGCGCGAAGAGTCGTTTCGCCGCCACCTGGAAGAACTGGACTGCAGCTACGAGACCTTTGGCTACGCGGGCTTTTTTGGCTTGACCGTGCGCGCGCTGGTGCCTGGTGCGCTGCGGGCCCGCCACCACTGCCCGGCGCCGATCCCCGCGACCCACGTGCTGGTCGAAGAACCGACCGAACCGGAGCGTCACGCGCCCTTTGGCGCCGACCGCGCCTTGCAAGGGGTGCAATCGGGTGCGGCATTGTTTCAGCGGGGGGCGACCATCGGGCTGGTGCGCGGCAGCCTCGCCGGTCTGGCAGGATCGTTGGCGCTTTTGCCGATGGCGTGGCGGCTGCTGTTCCCCGAGGCGAGTGCAGTGGCGGCGCGGCGGCGGCACTTGCGGCCGGCGACTCGCCTGCGCCTGCTGCAGTCCGAACCGCCGCAACTGCTCGACGGTCTGTCGGTCGGGCTGACGACAGCCGATATGGTGCAGGTTGCGGGACGCGTGCTCGGCGAAATGGGCCTGCGGTCGTTTGCGCCGGTTGTGGTGGTGCTCGGTCACGGCAGCGCCAGCGTGAACAACCCGCACGCCGCGGGCTACAACTGCGGCGCCTGTTCGGGCGGCAGCGGTGCCATCAATGCGCGGGCCTTTGCGGCGCTGTGCAACCGGCCAGACGTGCGGCAGGGACTTTTGGCCGGCGGCCTGGACATCCCAGACCAGACGTGGTTCGTGGGCGGCCACCACAACACCGCGGACGACGACATCGACCTGTTTGACGAGGACCAGGTGCCGGAGCACCACCGCGCTGGCCTGGAGCGGCTGCACCGCGACCTCGACGTGGCCCGGCGTCGCAACGCCCACGAGCGTAGTCGCCGCTTTGGCGTCGAAACTCACGCGCACGGCGACGACGAAGAGCACACTGCGCTACAGCACGCTGTCGGCCGCACCCAGGACCTCGCCCAGGCCCGCCCCGAGTACAACCACGCCACCAATGCGCTGTGCGTGGTCGGCCGCCGTGCGCTGACGCGCGGGTTGTTCCTGGATCGCCGAGCGTTTCTGGTCTCTTACGATTTGACCGCGCAGCACGCCGCGACCCACCTGGCCAGCCTGCTTGCGGCCGTGGGTCCGGTGGGTGCGGGCATCAACTTGGAGTACTTCTTTTCGTTCGTCGACAACGAGTCCTATGGCGCCGGCACCAAGCTGCCGCACAACGTGGTTGGGCTGCTGGGCGTCATCAATGGCGCCAGCAGCGATTTGCGCACGGGCCTGGTGCAGCAGATGGTCGAGATCCACGAGCCGATGCGGCTGCTGGTCGTCATCGAGGGCACGCCGCAACAGGCTCTGGCCGCCGTGCAGGCTTCGGCCGCCGTGCGGCGCCTCGTCGAGCAGCGCTGGGTGCTGGTCGCCGTCGTCGATGCGGTCGACAACGCGGCGCTGTTCTTGCACGAATCGGGGTTTGAGCCGCACCTGCCCGAGACGGCAGCACTGCCGCGGGTCGAGAGTTCGCGAGCCTGGTATGCGGGTCAGGCCGGCAACCTGGTGCCGGCGTGCGTCGAGCCCAAGTTGACGGGAGGTGCACGGTGATCGCGTCACGCCTTACCGTAGGCGCCGTCGTGCTGTTCGGTCGGCTCGACCCGGCGGCTAAAGCCTCAGGCTCAAAGTACAAAGCCCGGCCTGCGCCGGGCTGGGCCCTGGCGTGCGCGAACTCAACCGTTGTCTCTGCCAGGATGGGAGGCGCAGGGTGATCCCGCTGCTCGACGTGCTGGCCGTCGTCATCCTCGGCGCACCCGCGTTTGCGCTGCTGCTGCTGGTGGTTGCGCACCTGGCGTTGGGCGAGGGCATGGCCGAGCGGCGCATTCAACAGGTAACGGCGGCGTCGTTTGCGGTGGGGTTGCTCGGTGCGCTGGCGTTGGCGGCGTTGCTGGCGCTGGGCGACGTGCCGCGGGTCGTGGTGGCGCTGGGGTCGCTGCTGTCGTTGCGCGGCTACCAGTTCGATCTGGCCATGGAACTGCGGGCGACGACGTTGCTGCTGCTCACCCTGACGTTCGTGCTTGCTGGCCTGGTCGGCGTGTATTCGGCGCGCTACCTGCACCGCGACGAGGGGTTCTTTCGCTTCTACCTGCTGCTGGTGGTGTTTGCCATCGGCATGGAACGCATCGCCACTGCCCGCAGCTTGACGCTGCTGTTTGCCGGCTGGGAACTGGTGGGCCTGACCAGTGCATTGCTCATTGCCTTCTATTTTCGGCGGCCTGGTCCGACACGCCATGGCCTGCGCGCCTATGCAACCTACCGCGCAACCGATGTTGGGCTGCTGCTCGCCGTCGCCATCTTGGAGCACCAGGGCCATACCGCCGATTTTGACCGCATGGCCGCGGTGCCGCTGACCGAGCCGTGGTTGGCGACGGTGGCGGGCCTGCTGATTCTGGGCGCAATGGGCAAGGGCGCGGTCATGCCGCTGTCGGGGTGGCTGCCCAAGGCGATGGAAGGGCCAACGCCGTCGTCGGCCATCTTCTACGGCGCGTTGTCCGTGCACGCGTCGCCGTATCTGCTGCTGCGGGCGTCGCCTCTGTTGGACCGCGTTCCGTTCGCCGCGCCGGTCATCGTCGGCCTTGGCGCGTTCACCGCGCTGCACGCGACGCTGGTCGGCCGCACCCGCCCCGACATCAAGACCGCGCTTGGCTACGCGTCGGTGGCGCAGGTCGGCCTCATCTGGGTTGAAGTGGGGCTAGGTTGGCACAAGCTGGCGCTGGCGCACATCGTCGGCCACGCCGCGCTGCGGACCTGGCACCTGCTGCGGTCGCCCAGTGTGTTGAGCGAGCGCGCGATGATGCGCCTGCGCACCGGGCGCGAGTCGTGGTGGTCGGCGCTTGGCGTTGAGCGTCTGATGCCACAGGGCGCCCGCAACTGGCTGTACCGCGTGAGCCTGGAAGGCTGGTATCTCGACCAGGCCGGCCGGGTGTTGATTCTCAACCCCCTGTTAGCTTTGTTGCACCGGCTCGACGCGGTCGATGCGCGCTGGCGCGACTGGCTCGGCGCCGAGGATCGCGTCGGCCTTGGCCCGATGCCCACCGTGCAGGCCGACGAATCGCTGGCGCGCCAGACCATCGGCGTGCCGGCAACGAGGGGACCATGACCGCCCAGCCGCTAGCCGTGTTGACGCTTGCGCTTTTGGCCGTCGGCGCCGCGCTCAGCCGGTGGTCACCCCGCCGCGAGACCCGCGCGGTGGCTATCGCCCATGCCGGCCTGGCGCTGTGCACGGCGTTGGCGTCGGCGCTGTCGATCGGTCCGGCCGGCGCGCTGGAAGACCAGGCGCTGGGCGGCCTGGTCGCCACCTCGTCGCTGGCGGTCACCATGTTGCCTGCGCTGGCCGCCCTGTCGTTCGCGCTGGTGCTCAGCTGGCCCGAGGCCGATGCGGGGCACCGCACCGTGGCGCAGTCGCTCGGCCTGCCGGCCCTGGCGGTCGCCGCCCTGTTGGCCGGCCACGTCGCGGTTTTGGTCGTTTGCGACATCGTGCTCGCCGTGCTGACCGTGCATGCCACCGAAGACCGCGCCCCCAAGGCCCAGGCGGTCGCGCGCGGCGCAGGCATTGGCCTGGTGCTGGTTGGGTTGGCGACGGTGCCGACGGACTTGTGGTTCGCACCGCTGCCGCAGGCGACCGCGGCCATCGGCCTGCTGCCGGCGTCGCTGATGGTGGCCGGCATTGCCTTGCAGCTGGGCATCGGGCCGGCCTCCTTCAGCCTGCGCGCAGCCATGTGCAGCGGCATGACCGCCCGCGGGATACTGACCGTGCTTCCGCTCGGCGGCCTTGCGCTGCTGCTGCGGGTTGCTGGCCCTGCCTTCGCTCAGGCGGCCGACGCGCCAACCTGCCACCTGGTGATGCTTACCGCGCTGCTGGGTGCGCTCTGCACGGCCGCGCTGGTGCTGGTCCAGCGCGGTGCCGGTTCCGCGCTTGCGCTCTTGTTGTCCACGTCACACGCCTTGGTGTTCGTGGGTCTGGTCGGCCGCGACCCAGGTGCGCGCCTGGGCGGCGAGCTGCTGTGGGCGGCGACGCTGGTGGCCGGCGCCGGCGCTGGCGTGAGTCTGCTGGCCCTGCGCGCGCGCCATGGTCGCCTCCGCCTGGACCGCTGGAACGGCTTCTACGCGTCGAGCACCGGGCTGTCGGCGTTGCTACTGTTCTTTTCGGTGGCCCTGGGCGGACTGCCGGGCACCCTCGATTTTGCGGCGCTAGACCTGGTGCTGCACGGGGCCGTTTCGGACCACTTGGATACGATGGTGCTGTGCGCGCTGTGCATGGCGGTGGCCGGATTTGCAGCCGTGCGCATGGCATTCGGGCTGCTGTTTGGCGCACCAGGGGTCGACGCGCGGCCAGACGACATGCCGCTGCTGCCGCGCGAGCGCTATGCGCTGCTGACGCTGGCGATTCCGCTGCTGGTGGCGGGCCTGGCGCCGGAGGTGCTGCCGGCGGTGCGGCAGGTGGCGCAGGTTGGGGTGCAGGCCGGGCAGAGGTAGCAAGACCGGGGGTTGCGGACGGAGCTAGGGTCAAGCTCAGGGTCAGGTCAGGCCCGGGCATTGCCGCCCAAATCGAGCGCAGGCGACGGACCAACTGGGCGCAGCGCACTCTGCAACCAGAAAGGGGGGGCGGCCGTGGCCAACGCAGCACCGGCCAACGACATGCCCGCAGAGCAATCGTTGCGCACGCCCCCAGTCTGCGTTTGTCGTGGTTGCCGCCACCTTGCTGCCACAGGCTGCCGACGAAATGACAGCAATTACCCAAGTTGCGCGCTGCTGTGCTGCCAACGGCACAGGTGGGCCATAGCGCTGTTGGCAGTCACGCCTTGCCTCCTCGCCGAACTCGACGTCGAACGGCCAATTGCAGTCGTTCTCAATGGCCCAGTGGCGGCGGGGAAGTTGCGCAAGGCCGTCGCTGCGATGCCGGATGTGAGCCGGCTGACCATTCGCATGCCGCAGCGCGGGGGCAAGCGGGCGCGCCCGGAGCGTACGGCTATTGTGTCGCTGCGCGTTGGCACGGTGCGCCTGGCGCCGGCCGAACTGCCGGGGCGCAGCGCTTCAAAGTCAACGTGTTGCGGGTCCACGAGGACCACCCGCCGCACGGGGAGGAAGCGCTGGACTGGCTGCTTCTGACGAGTGAGCCAGTCGAAACGGCAGCGGCGGTACAGCGTGTGCTGCGCTGCTATCGCTTACGCTGGCGGATTGAGGGCTTTCATAGAGCCTGGCAATCAGAGGGCTGCGACATCGAGGGTCGGCGCCAGCGCGGCGCCGATACGTTGGAGCGGAAGGCCGCGATGCGCGCGTTTATCGCAGTCCGCTTGCTGCAACTGCGCGACACGCACGACCGCGGTTCGACCGCCGCGTGCACGACGCTGCTGGCACCGAAGCATTGGCGCTGTCTGCGGCAGGCCACTGAAAAAACAAAGGCGCTGCCGAAGAAAGCGCCCGATGCGACCTGGGCGTGCGACGGGTTAGGGCCCGTAAAAAATCTACTCGATTTTCTACGTTGGCCCACTGCTTGCTTGGTGGGTCGCAAGCTCGCGACTTTGCAAGTCGACTCGCCGCTCCGCTCCGCGCTCGTGTCGATCGAGTTGTTGTTACACCGGCCCTTATCTCATTGCCGCCGGTGTGGCGCACGGTGCTTCAACCGTCGCGCCCGGGTGAGACGCGACACTGCGCGCGTGGCCCTACTTGCACGCGGCTGAGCAGTGGCCCTGGCTGCCGTCGACTCCCCCAGAGACGCA
>CAXRHS010000610.1:0-2265 GCA_964230235.1 Myxococcota bacterium | reverse complement strand
ACCGTGTCGCGGTCCTGCAGGGGCCACGGCGCTGCGGTGCGGGTGTAGAAGATCCGCTCGGTGTCACTGGTGCGCTGCAGCTGCCGCGCGCCCACACAGCGCTTCTGCCACTCGCAGAACCGGTCCAGATCGTCAATGATCGCAGCAATTTCCAGAATCGGTGCCGCAAGCACCGCGCTGCCGCGAAATTCCGGCAAGCTGGATCCCGCCACCTGGCGCGACTCCAGCACCACGCCGTCTTCGCTGCCGTGGCGCTCCCAATCCGCGGCGAAGCCGGGCGCGGCGAAGCACGCCAACCAGACCGCGGACCAGGCGGCACATTTTTTCACCAAAGCGGGCATGTTCAGGGCGTGCGCTGCGTTGCAGGACGTGCAGGGTAGCGCGCCGCCCGCCGCCGGCCAAGGCCAGTGAACCTGGAGGGCACTCCGCGCGTCCGACCTTGCAGCGCGCCGCTCGGCGCAAAGGCAGGTTCCCAATGGCCCGCAGCGTCGCAGCAGCTTCCGAGGCAGGGTTCTTTGCTCGGCATTGGGTGGGCTTGATCGCCGCCTTTGCGGCAGTCAACGCCGTTGCCGTGGGCGCCATCCTTTTTGAACCCGGGCCAGCGCGCGCGCAGCCCGTCGTGCCCGCGGCCGACGACGACGAGGATGCCGCTACCGCCATCGCCAGCCCGCGCGTCGCGGTCGGCGCGCAGACGCCAGAGCCGGCGCCGACGCCGTCGGAAAAGCCCGTGGATCTCAAGCTGCCGGGGTACTTGCCGCCGCTCAAAGGCATGCCGCAAGTCGCCGCGCTACCGATCGGACCAGACGGTCAGCCGATGTCGCCCGAGCTAGGCGAGGGCTTTGCGATGATCGATCAGTTTCGCACCACGCTGGATCGCCTGCTCGGCGACTTTGAGCGCGCCGGCCGCACCACCGCCGCGGCCGAGGCCTTCAACCGCGCTTTCGCCGCCGAAGCGCAGCAGATGTCGGTGCGGGCGATGAAGCTGGAGACTGCCAAGCTGTCCGACGCCGAGCAGGGTCGACTGCGCGCCTACGCCGAAAAAGTGCTGTTGCCGCTGATTTCGCGAATGCAGACCTCGATTTTGGCCTCGATGGGCGATGGCGAGTCCCAAGAGCAGCCCGTCGCCCCAGAGGAGATCGATGGGCCGAGCGTCGATGTGCCGGTGGAACTGCAAGAAGAGTTGCTTGAGCAAAGCCACGGCAACCCGGTCAACGAATACAACCCCGACGACCCACAGAGCCCCGATCCGCTGACGCGCGCGATCTTGGAGTAGCGCCGTTCAGCGCTCGCGGGGCGCGCGACGCAAGGTGGCTGCGCTCAACTGCCGGTACAGCTGGCGCTTCTTGTACTGGTGCTGCTCCATCTTGTGCAGGATGCGGCCCAGCGTCGCCACCGCCTCGGCGATGTGATCGCCTTTGTTGAGCATCACGCACTCGGCGCGCACGGCCATGGCGGCGTCGGTAACCTCGGCGCGCGAGGGTTGACCGGTCCGCGCCAAGGTGTCGAGCACTTGGGTGGCCCAGATGACCGGCAGGTGCGCCGCCTCGCTGAACCACAAAATCTCCTCCTGCACCTCGGCCAGCCGCTCAAAGCCCAATTCGACCGCCAGATCGCCGCGCGCGATCATCACGCCCACCGGATGGCGCCGCATCGCCGCCAGCAACACCGACGGCAGGTGCGCAAACGCCGGCCGGGTCTCGATCTTGAGCACGACGCCCAGCTTGCTGCCGCCGCAACCGTCCATCGCCGCGTGCAGGGTCTCGACATCGACGGCATTGCGCACGAACGACAACCCGACCATGTCGGCGTGCTGGACCGCAAACTGCAGGGCCTCCAGGTCCGCGGGGCCGATCGCAGGCACCTGCAGCCGGGTGTCGGGGATGTTGATGCCAGCGTCACCGCGCAGCTTGAAGACGCCGCCCTGGGTGCGCACGACGTGCAAAACGGCACCTTCTGGGGTGGTGCGTTCGACCACGGCCTCGAGGTGGCCGTCGTCGATCATCACCCGCTCGCCCTTGGCGAGGTCGCGCACGATCTGCGGCTCGGTGCAGCCAATCGCTGGCGGCGACACCCACGCTCCGGTGGCCGATCGCACGCCGGGGTCGGCCGGTTCCTCGTCGCCGCGCAGAAGCAACCGGTCGCCGGTGCGCAGGCCGATGGCGGGCCGACGCCCGACCACCCCGCGCAGGGTCGCCGTGCCCAGGTGCTCCTGCCCGCGCCGCCACTGCAATTCGATGCCGTCGGCCAGAAAGGCACCGCGCCACA
>CAXRHS010000609.1:0-4344 GCA_964230235.1 Myxococcota bacterium | reverse complement strand
GGCGGTCCACGCAGGCGTCGCGCGCACCCGGCGAGCGGTCGCGGACGAGCGCGCCGAAGTTTTGCCAACAACTTTGCACGCCCGCGGGTCGGGTCTGTGCCACGAGCGGCCCATCAGCGCCAAGTTCGATCAGTAGCCGCTCTGCCAACTGCCGCCGACGCGCCAGCCGGGCCGTCAGCGAGCGCAGGCTGTGGCGGGCCAGCGTTGCCGCAAGCTCGGGCAGTTTGAAATTCCAGCCGACCGGATGCAGTCGGCCGTCGGCGCGCAAGCCGTGGTTGGAAAGTTCGCGCGCTAGAACGACTTGCGCTTCGTCGCGCAGCGCAAGGGCGCCGCCTTCGCCAGCGACCACCGTCTTGGTGGCGTGCAGGCTCAGCGCGCGCGCATCGCACAGGCCAGGGTCGCGCGCCGTGCCCGCCGCGGTTGTCCCAAGCCCATGCGCGTCGTCGACCACCAAGGCGCAGCCGTGCAGATCGGCGAGTGCGCGCAGGGCCGCAAGGTCGGCCGGCACCCCACATACAGTGACCGGCAGTAGCGCCGCGACGTCGCGACGTCCGGCCAGCTCGCGGGCGGCTGCATCCGGATCCAGGGTCCAATCGCCCGCATCGACGTCGACGTAGACCGGCCGCAAGCCGGCGGCCAGCACCGCGTTGCGGGTCGCGGCAAACGTGAAGGCCGGCAGGAGGACGGCGTCGCGACGCGGATCTGGCGGTCGACTCAGGTGCAGCGCAAGGACCAATGCCGCAAATCCGCTCGACACCGCGACCACGGCCGGCGCACCGGTTAGCGCCGCGAGTTCTTGCTCCAGCGCCAGCACTTCTGGTCCGCGGTTGGCGAGCCGCCCGCTGGCGAGCACGCGCGCGCAGGCGGTCAGCAAAGCGGCGTCGGCGCGCACATCGGGGACCACGAACGGGACCGGCGCGGGGTCGGGCAAGGGCGCAGCAGGCTTGAGCAGCCCCCAATGGCGCAACGTCTTGCGCAACCCGGACTCGAGCGAGGTTTCTGCAACGTAACCAGTTAGCCGCTCCAAGCGGTCGAGCACGGGAACCCGCCGCGGGATTTCTTCAAACCCAGCGCCGAAGTGGCGATCGCCGGCAATCGGCGTCGTGCCGACATCGCTGCCGGCAAGTCGCAGCACGTGGCCCGCCAGTTCGGCCATGGTCACCGGCTCGCGGCGACCGATGTTGACGATCTGTCCGACGACCGGTGCCGGATCGGGCTCGCTTGCTGCCGGCAGCGGCTCGGCCAGCAGGCGCTGGGCCAAAAGCAGCGTCGCGCAAACGGCGTCGTCCACGTAGCAAAAGCTGCGGACCGCCGCGCCGCCATCGACCAACCGCAGCGGCGCACCGGCCTGCAACTGGCCCAGAAACTGACTGAGCACGCGGCCCTGGCCCGGCGCATCGATCTCGGGGCCATACACGTTGAAATAGCGCACGACGGCGGCGCGCATGCCGGCGCGGGCGCGGGCCAGGACGATACGCTCGGCGCACGCCTTGGAAAGCGCATAGCTCCAGCGCGGACTGTGCAGGTTGCCTAACTGGACGGGGGCATCTTCGCGCAGATCCACGGCCAGCGTGCCGTACACCTCGCTTGTCGAGGCGAGCAGCAAGGCGCATCCCTGTGCGCGGCAAACCTCTGCGACGACCCGCGCGCCGTTGACGTTGACGTCAAGCACCGCCAGCGGGTCCGCGAGGTAGCGCTGCACGCAGACCACTGCTGCGAGGTGCAGGACCAGTTCGCACCCGCGCAGGTATTCGGCCATCGCAATCGGGTCGCGGACGTCGCCGTGCCGGCATTGCAGGTGCGGATGGTTCGCGACGTCGGCCAGGCGGTCGAACGGCGCCAGGTCGACCGCAACGACCTGGGCACCCTGCCCCAACAGCGTGCGCACCAGGGCTGCGCCGACGAAACCAGCGCCGCCGGTCACTGCCACCCTGCGCCCGCGCCAGGGCGAAGCGACTGGCTCGCGGGCAGAGTCCATCGGAGCTTGGGAAGCCGGTTGCGCACGCATCGCCAAACAGTCTAACATTGTGAGGTTGTGTGATCAATTGCGCCCCATTTTGGTGCGCAAATGCAAGCCCTCGCCGCAACGACATCGGGACACGCCTGTGTTTATCGTGGCTTTGAGCACGCGACCGCGAGGGTCTCGCACGCAAATCTTCACGCTGTGTATGTTGATTTGTGAATTTCTCGCAGCCGCGGCGGCCATCGCCGACGATCGCGCAACCTGGCCGTGGGCGGCGGGCGCGGCGGTCGCCAGTTGTCAGATCGTGGCCTGCGACGCTCATCCCGAGTTCTACCGGTGCAGGCTGCGCTGCGGGCCCGATGAAACAGCCGTGGAACTCGTGAAGGTGAACCCGCGGCAGCCGGCTCCGCAGTGGTCGAGTCCCAACTATCGCTTGCAGCCGGCGCCAGGGGCCACGCCGCCACCGCAACTGTTGGTCGGCTTGCTGACCCGGCTGCGGGCGTGGGATCGCCACGCTGGCCCTTCAGCTCAGGTTGAACTGGTCGCGGCACCGCGCCGCGCCAATGCGGCCTGGCCGATGGAGGAAATGGCGCTACTCGCGATCTGCACGCTGGCGCTGCTGGCTTCGACAGCGATGCGGGTTGTGGTGTGGACTGCGCGCAATGTCGCCATGGCCGCGCTGCCCTTTGCGGTCGGGCTTGCCGTCGCCATCGCCGTCCGAGGGCTGCTTGTCAGTGCAGGTGTTCCTGTGGCCTGGCTGACCTCGCTGCACGAAGGCACGACCGCCGCCAATGTGGCCCTGCTGCACGGCCACAATGGCCACGCCGGCCCGCTTTTCGCCGCGATCGTTCACCTGTGTGCGGCCGCAGACGCGGTGACGGTCCGCGACATCGCGCTGACACAGGCCGTCGTCGCGCTGGCGATCTTGTCGGGTTGCGTAACCATGGCGTTGTGCATGCGCTGTTGGGTGTGGGTCTTTGCGTTGGTCGGGCTGGCGCTCACGCCGTTCGTCCAACTGATTGCCGTGTCCGAGTCAGAGGCCGCTGTGGCGACGGTTTGGCTGATCGCCGCCGTTCCCGGCCTTGCCGTGCTCGCGCGCTCGGGTCCGATCCGTGACGGTCGATCGGTTGCAGCGTTTGCCCTTGTGGCCGTGTGCACGGCGCTTGCTGGCCTGGTGCGCACGGAGTTGGCAGGCTTTGGGTTGACCGCCTTGGCCTGGCACGGTGTCCGCTTCGCGCGGCCCGACCGCCAACTCGCGGCCGACGCCCGCCAACTTGCGGCTGCCTGTGCGCGCAATCGAATGGCTGCGGTGGCGCTCGGCGTGGTCGCGTTGGCGACGGCTTGGCCCGTCAACGCGTGGGTCGATCCGGGCGCGCGGTGGACCTGGTTCGTCGCCGGCATCCATCCCGTGAACCCGACGCTGTTGGCGGCGCCAGCCCTGGCGTGCGGGGTGTTCCCGGCGGCGCTGTGCGTCGTTTTTGCGCTGGGCGTGCGGCGTATGCTGCGCGAGCACGTGGTGGGCTGGGGCTGGGTGCTGGTCGCTGCGATCGTGCTCTTTCGGGTCTGGTTCGCGGCCTCGCACCGGGTGCTCTACGAGATCGTGCGGTACAACCTGGGATTGGTGCCCATTGCGGCCGGTCTGTGCGCCCTGGGTGCCACCGAAGCGACGGTCTGGCTGCGCCGCTGGCGGCCGGCGTGGCCGCGCAACGCCGGGCTGTTGTGCGTTGCGGTCGCCATGGCGAGCCCGGTCTGGATGGCACCAGTTGCCTGGGTGTGGCCTATCCCCGTGGGCGGTCTGGATGATTTGCCGTTTCTGGACCGTGACCAGCAGGCGGAGGTGCGCGCCCTGGCGGAAACCGCGGATCGCTTTGCCGGCTGTGCGTGGTTGACGCCGATCCACCCGGCAACGGAACGCAAAGGTGCGGGGGCGCGCACGGCGTGGTTGGCCTTCGGTAATCCGGTACGCGCACCGCGCTTGCTGACGGTGGCAAGCGACCCCGCGGCTTCACTGCGTGCCGTCGCCCCTGGCGCGTCGTGCGGCGTGCTGTACCGCGGTCTGGATTGCCACCTGGTCGCCGGTCCCGACTGTGCCGCGGCCGAGCGCGGCCGGCCAATGCTCTGGTCGACCCGTAGGCCCGGCCGAACCTACGCCGATCCGATCGAGTACGGTCAGTTGCGGCCCTCGCTCGAGTTCGCGATGTTTCGGCTGTGGTAAGGCCCCGTAAGAAATCTAATCGATTTTCTACGTGGGCCCATTGCTTGCTCAGTGGGTCGCAAGCTCGCGACTGTGCAAGTCGTCTCGCCGCTCATCTCCGCGCTCGTGTCGTTTGACTTGTTGTTTGAGGTTGTATGCATCCAAACACCTACTGCGCGTAACCAGT
>CAXRHS010000608.1:0-11201 GCA_964230235.1 Myxococcota bacterium | reverse complement strand
CGGTCGAGCGCGTCCGTGGCCAGCACCTCGGCCCCCGCCGCACGCAACAACCGCAGTTGCCCCAGGCACAAGTCTACCGACCGCCACGCCGCCGTTTGGGCTGCCGCGTGCGCCCGGCCGAACCCGCGCCACGCCCGCAGTGCCGCAGTGGCCTGACCGTCGGCGTCCAGCGCCAGCGCGTGCGCCAACGCCAGTTCGGGGCTGTGCGGCAGCGCCTGCCGCCACGCACCCAGGCGATCAAGCCGATCGCCCGCCTCGCCGGGCAAATGGGCGTGCGCCAGCGCGAGCACCGGCTCGGCCGGTACGTCGTCGATGGCCAGGTTGAGCAGTTCGTCGAGCAGGTCGGGCGGCAGCCGCCAGCCATGCCAGGCCAGTTGCAACAGCGCCGGTATCGCCTCGCCGATCAGGTCACCGCTGGCGTTGCGGGCAACTGGCAGACCGGGGCCTTGCGCGGTGGACGGCTCGACGGGCGCCGGGCCAGCGGCGACCGGCGGGGCGGTGGCCGTGGTCTCCACCGGCAAAGCGACGCCGCGGTCGTCAACCAGCGACAGCCCGAAGGCGATGCGCGCACCAGTCGGACCGGCCTTGACCAGCAGCCGCGTCCAGCCTTGCGCCAGAGCAACCGCGGTGGCGTCGGCTGGCGGCGGCGCGGGCAACTCGGCGGGCAGGCCGTCGGGCGCGGGCGCTTCAGCCAGATCCACCACCTGCCGACCAGCAACCCAGACCCGCAGCGGCCCGGCGCTGGACGCCAGCAGCCAGCCGCGGGTCGCGCCGCCGGTGGGTCGCACCCAGGTCTGCGCGTACACGATGGCGTCATCGGGCCGATCCACCCATTCGTGCAGCAGGATCGGCGCATCGGCGGGCGCGGCAGCCGTGGGCAGGCGCTGCCACTGGATCTGGGCGTCGCGGCCGCGCACCCGATCCAAGCCGGGGGCAGCGGGCCGCGCCATCGCCTCCGCCTCCACGGGCGCCGCGCGCGCAAAAGCCGTGCCGTGTTCCGCGCCAAACGGCCCAAGCCACGCCCACTGCGCCAGTTGCGCGGCGGTCGAGGCCACCGGCGGTTCGGCGGGCACCGCGATCCAGTGGGCCTGCGTTGCCGACGCGGCACCGCGCAGCACGGCCGTGGCGACGGCGTGTTCGGGCCAGGGTGCCGTCGCGGCCGCTGCGGCGCGCAACACCTGCGGGGTCTGCGGCGGACCGTGCGGCGCAAGCCTCGCCAGGCGCAGCGTCTTGTCCAACAACGGCCAAGGCTTGCGTTTGGCGGCATCCGCGCAGATCTGGCGGGTCAACAGCAGCAACTGGTCGGCCTCGACTGTGCGCAGCGCAGCGCCGCTTGCGAGCGGATCGGATGCTTGCGACCACTGGGCGCACGGCGGCGGCGGTTGCGGCGCTGCCTCGACCGATGCCGCCAGCAGCGCCAGTGCGCCAGCCACAAGCGCCGCCCGCGCCACGGTCATTTGTCGTCCAACTGGGCGTGCAGGCTCAGGCGCCTGGCCTTGGCAAAGGCGCGCAACTCTTCGACCCTTTGCAAGTACTCCGCATTGGTCGCGCGCTTGCGGGGGTCGGCGTAGAGATCCGGGCCGAGCCGGCACAGCAGCGAGTCAATCCGCGGGCCCAGAAACGACTCACTCAACACCATGTCGGCCAACGCCAGCACGCGCTCGCGCCACATCGCCCGCCACTGCGGTCGATCGAGAATGCGATACAGTTGGTTGAAAAACACGCCGTCCACTTTCTTGCTGCCCTTGTCGGCCGGCGCATCTGCAATGATCGCCTCGTCAAAGGCGTCTTTTTCCAGACTCCACAGGTGCCCAAAAGTCAGGTCCAGATCCCAGGTCAGCAACTCAAAGCGGTCGTCGACGCCGGCGTGGTCGCGGTACATGTACCAGTTCTTGCGAATGTGCTCGTGGTTCTGCAGCACCGCCATCATCGCCGCATACTCGATCCACTCGCGCACCTTGAGGTACAGATCCAGCGTTTGCCACAGCTTGTCGTCGGGGAGCAAAAGCACGCTCTCGATGAGTTGCACGAGATCGGCGAGCCCCTTGGGCCCCTCGTGCTTGACGTAGATCTTGGTGTACTGGTCGGCCGGAAAAAGCGGCGTCAAGTTGGCGCCGGGATTCGACAACTCGTGGGGCGGATCGCCCTCGTACAGGGTGCCCTTGCCGTTCTTGCCGCGCGACGTCAGCCAGTCGGCGTCCAATCGCTCGACCAGCTGCATGACCCCATACATTCGCTGGCCTACCCGCACATGCAGGAACTCCGCCTTTGGCACGGGCAGCCAGGTCGCCGAGCGAAAAGCGTCGTAGCCAATCGCGGTGCGCAGCATGCTTTTGTCGATGTATTCGCTGCGCAAGATCAGGCGCTTGCGGCCGTCGGGCAGCGCCGCACCGCCTTTGAGGTTGATGCGGAAACTGCGCTTGACCAGGTCGACGCTGGTGCCGCCGTGCAAACGGATTTCGGCTTCGGGGTAGAGGGTGTCGCCAACCCGCAGCGCGCACGCCCGGTACTGCTTGTTGTAGGGATCGGCCAACATCGCCGCAAAGGTGGCCTCGGGCATCTCGATGTGCCACACGGGCAGCTTGGTGGTGTAGCCGTAGACATGCGCAGTGCCGGTTCGGCCGTCGGCAAAACTGGCGGTGATCGCATGGGGTCCAGGCTTTTCAAGCCGCAACACCACGTTGCCAATGCCCTTCTTGGCGAACTGGACCGTCTGGACGGTCATCCCCTCGGTGGTCGTGACGTGCAGCGGACCATCGGCCGCGGTGTCGAGCGTCGATTTGCCCGGCAAGATCACATACAGGTACACCTTTTCGTCGACGCCGGTGGGCAGCAACTGCGCCGACGGTTCGATGCCGACATCGCCGACCGGCTCTGGCAGGTTCGGCGTCGCAAAAGTCCACGTGGTGGTACAGGGTTCGGGCGGGGCAATCGTGGTGGGCACGGGCGGGGTGGCGTCCAGTTGCCACTTGGCCACCTTGACATCCGCGGCTGCGGCATCGCTGGCGTCGCCCTGAACAAACGAATCGGGCAGGTCGATGGGCGCTGGCGCAACCTTGTGCTGGCAGGCGGTCGCCCACACCGCGCAGGCGGCGAGGACCAGGCGCAGGCTGGGGGTACGGCAGGCCAAGCAAACCTCTACGGGCATGTTCAAGAACAACTCAGTCGTCCTCGGGAGCGGCCGGAGCGGCGAGTCGACTTGCAAGGTCGCGAGCTTGCGACCCACTAGGCAAGCAATGGGCCCACGTAGAAAACCGAGTGGATTTCCTAAGGGCCCTACCCAACGGCCGCGCGGCGGCCGCGCGCGCACACGGTAGCGATTTGGTCGGGGCCGTCAACTTTGCCGGCGGCACCGGTTTCGGTCAGCCGGCCGCCAACGTCAACGCAACGCCCACCAAGGCCGGTACGGCCTGGACGAACAAGATCCGCATGTTGGCCGTAAGACCACCGACCACGCCGGCGATCACCACGCAGCCGCCAAAGAAAAGCGCCAACTGCCGCGCAACGGCCGGATCGGGGTGCACGAACGACCAGACCAGGCCCGCGACCAGAAACAGGTTGTAGACCCCCTGGTTCTTGGCAAAAACCGCCGCGCTGGCCGCTTGCTCTGGCGAAACGCCAAACACCTTGTTGATGCGCGGCCGCCCCCACAGCACCGACTCGAGCACAAAGAAGTAGACGTGCAATGCGGCGACCAGGCCGAGCACTATTTTGGCTGCGATCTCGATCGTTTGCGTCCCGTGCGCCCGCCCCGACGCGGTGGCGACGCTAGACCATGCGGCCTGCGCTGGCAACCGCGGCCGCCAATCCGGCAGCGTCCGTTCGCCACGCCGACAGCGCTGCGACGCCCGCAGCCCCCGCGCCCAATGCCACCGGAGCCGCCGCCGCATCGATACCACCCAACGCAACGACGCGACCAGGGTGGGCCGCGCAGGCGGCAGCCAGGATCTCAAGGCCGAGCGCCGGCGTCCCAGGTTTGCTCGCCGTGGCCCAAATCGGTGACAACACGGCCGCGGAGGCGCCCGCCGACAGCGCGCGGTCGACCTCGGCCGCGGCATGACAGGCCACCCAACACGGCGTCGCCAACGGCGCGCGTTGCCAATCGGCCCATTGCGCCGCAGGAACGTGCACCCGATCGACGCCTGCGGTCCCAAGGCCGGCCGCTGGCCAACCGCTCGGCCCCTCGGCCGGCGCCGAAACACCGATCGATCCGCCGAGCGCGCGCACCCAGGCCAACGCTTGCACGGTCGCCGCCCACCGGCTCGCCGACCACCGGTGGGCGCGCAGCCACAGCCCCCACGCGACGCCACCGTCGCGACAGGCGCGCGCCAGTTTGCCGAGATCGAACGCCAACTGCGCCCCACCGGAGCCGCCGACCTCCGCGGCGTCCGCGATGACGACCAGGCGCGGCGCGATCACGCCAGCATGCCGGTCAACGGACTCGACGCCGCGGCGTGCAGCTTGCGCGCAATGCGCCCGGCCAGAAACGCCTCGCGACCGGCCTGCACCGCCAGGCGCATGGCCCGCGCCATGCGCACCGGATCCCGGGCACCCGCAATCGCGGTGTTCATCAAGACGGCGGTGCAGCCGAGTTCAAGCGCAATCGCGGCGTCGCTGGCAGTGCCGACGCCGGCGTCGACCAGCACGGGCACGGTGGCCGACTCCAAGATGATTTGCAGGTTGAACGGGTTGCGAATGCCCAGCCCGGACCCGATCGGGGCGCCAAGCGGCATCACGGCCGCGCACCCCAGGTCCTGAAGCCTTTTGCACAGCACCGGGTCATCGCCGATGTAGGGCAGCACCACAAAGCCGTCGTCGACCAGCACCTTGGCGGCTTGCAGCGTGGCCTGGTTGTCGGGAAACAGCGTCCGCGGATCGCCGATGACTTCGAGCTTGACCAGATCGCCCATGCCGGCCTCGCGACCGAGGTTGGCATAGCGGATGGCGTCTTCGGCCGTGTAGCAGCCGGCGGTATTGGGCAACAGCACGTGGCGTTGCCGGTCGATGGCGTCGAGCACCGTCTCTTTTTGGGTAAAGTCGATGCGGCGGACCGCCACGGTCACGATTTCGGCGCCCGACTCGGCGATGGCGGCGCGCGCCTGGGCGACGTCGGCGTACTTGCCGGTGCCGACCAGCAGGCGGGAGTTCAAGGTGCGCCCGGCCAGTTGCCAGGTGTCGGAGACGAAATCGCTCATGGTTTTCCAGCTGTGCAGGCGATGCGGCTCAGCCGCCGCCCACGAATTGCACGATCTCAACCACGTCGCCGGCTTGCAGCACGGTCAGCGCGTGGTCTTTTTTGCGAACGACGGCGCGGTTGCGCTCGACGGCGGCACCAAATTGCGGCGTGCCAAGATCCGAAAGCAACGCGGCCACCGTGGTGCCAGCGGCCAAGGCGTGCGGTTCGCCGTTGAGCGTGATGGTGATGGGGTCGGGTGGCAGATCTGGCATCGCGGGCGCCGATTTTGCGGTGGAACGGCCATGCGCGCAAGCGCGGGCGCACAGGCGCCTGACGGCGAGACGGCACCATTGCAGAAGGCCTACCCCGACAATGACCGGCGGCCGGGCGAACCTGCGGCCGCCGCGCCCTGCCCCCTCATGGAACTGCAAGCGCTTCAGCCACAGCGGCAGTCTGGCCTAGGCGCGCACCGGCCCCCGCACCACCCGGCCGGGCCGCCTGCCGGTCAACTGGCCATCCTGGCAAACGATTTCTCCGGCAACCAGGGTTGCTTTGTAGCCAGTCGCCCGCTGCAACAGCCGCCGGCCCCCCGCCGGCAGGTCGCGGACCAACCGCGGCACGTCGAGGTCGAGGTTCGCGTAGTCAATCAAGTTCAGATCGGCGCGCAGACCCGGCGCCAGGCGACCGCGGTCGGCAAAGCCCATGTAATCGGCGGTATCGGCGGCCAGCATCTGCACGGCGCGCTCCAGCGGGATGCGGCCTTGCGGACGATCGCGGGTCCACCACGTGACCAGAAAGGTCGGAAAGCTGGCGTCGCAAATGGTGCCAGCGTGGGCGCCGCCATCGGACAGCCCGGGCAGGGCCCGCGGATGGGTCAGCATCTGGCGGACGACCTCCAAGTTGAACGCCTGGTAGTTGTAAATGGGAAAGTAGATGAGGGCCCGACCGTCCTGCTCCAGCAGCGCGTCGTAGATCTCCTCTTTGGCCGACACGCCGCGTCGCCTGGCCGCCATGCCGATGGAGTCAGCCATCGCTGGCTCGTAGTTCGGCCGCTCTCCCAGCCGGAATAGCTTGAACGCCAACTGGTCCAGCATCGCCAGCATGCGGTCGGCCAGCGGCGGAATCGAACTGCCATCGCCGCCCACCTTGTCGTTGGACTCGGTCAGCATCTGCGCGCGAAACGCCGGATCGCGCAGCGCCGCCACCCGGGCATCGATGGGCAAGTGCGCGATTTTCTTGTAGCTCGGAAAGCCGATGAACGGGTGAAAAGTCGCCTCCAAACCCAAAAGGACGCCAATGCCGCGCGGCGCCACCTGCACGCGCAGGTCCAGCCCCTGAGCGACCGCAGCGTCGACGCGGTCCAAGATGCGCCGCCACTGGCCGGGCTCGAGATCGCGCTGCGACAGCGACAGGCTGGTCTTGTGCCCGGGCGCCGCCGCCGCCATCGCCTGCACCACGTCGAATTCGCGGTCAAAGCGGTCGGGGCCCGCTTCCATGTCGTAGTCGGACACCGCCATCAGCACCCCGTGGTCCAGCCCAGCGAACGCGCCGGCCAGCGCCTGCAATTCGCGGATGCTGGCCTCGGCGGCTGGGGTCGGCGCCCCAAACCGGGTGCGGTGGTTGTCGGTCCGGCCGGTCGAAAAGCCGACCGCTCCCGCCTGCAAAGCCGAGCGCAATTCAGCGCGCATCGCCGCCAGGTCTTCGTCGGTCGCCTGCTCGGCCGCCACCGCGCGATCGCCCATCGCCCACATGCGCAGCGCGTCGTGCGGCACCTGCACGGCAACGTCGATCGCGCGCGGCATCTGCGACAGCGCATCCAGGTACTGCGCAGTGGTCTGCCATTGCCAGTCGATGCCTTCGGACAAGACGCTGCCTGGGATGTCCTCGACGCCCTCCATGAGCTCAATGATCTTCTGGCGGTCGCCGATCCGGCACGGTGCAAAGCCGACCCCGCAGTTGCCCATGACCGCGGTGGTGGTGCCGTGGATCGAACTCGGCATCATGTCGGGGTCCCAACTGGCCTGGCCGTCGTAGTGGGTGTGGATGTCGACAAAACCCGGTGTCGCGTGCAGGCCTTGGGCGTCCAGCGTGTGGCGCGCGGCGTCGGGGGCGCGGCCGACCGCGACGATGCGGCCGCCGGCGATGCCGAGGTCGCCGTCAAAAGCGGGGGCGCCGGTGCCGTCAACGATGCGCGCGCTGGTGATCTTGAGGTCGTACATGGGCTATCCAAGCTGGACTTGCGCAGGGTCGCCCCAAACGCAGTCAGAAAAGGTTGTCGCTGCGGGCACCGTCGCGCGTGGCCATTTCGGCGAGCGTGCTGGGGACCGGCACAAACAAGGCACGTGGTGCGGAGTACGGGGCGCGGGACGCTTTGCCCTACTCAGGACCCGTGCAAAAATAAGTCGATCGACATACGCGCGGAGCGGAGCGGCGAGTCGACTTGCAACGTCGCGAGCTTGCGACCCACTAAACAAGCAACGGGCCCACGTAGAAAATCGAGTAGGTTTTCTACTGGCCCTCAGCTGCACACGCCGACGAACTCAGGCACCGCCTTGCCGTCGGGGCCCAAGACTGGCTTGCAATCGCCGGCAGCGCAAGCGGGGGCGCCGCCGTCGGTGTGGCAACGCGCGAGGCACTTCTTGCCCGACCCGGCGTCGGTGCACAAAAGGCCGGGCTTGCAAGCGCCTTGGGTGGAGCATGCGCTGCCGACGGCGCCGGTGCCCGCACCCACGCAGGTCTTGAGCCACCCAGAAGGCGTACAGGTCGAACCGGCCGCACAGCCTTCGTCGGTCAGCGGGTTGCACGGATCGCTGGGCTTGCACGCGCCCAGGTTCTGGCCGACCTCGCCGGCCCCGTCAAACACCAGCTTGTCGCAGGGAACCCCGGGCTTGCACAGGTTGGCGGCGTCTTTGCCGGTCCAGTCGCACAGCTGCCGGCAAAACCCCGCGACACACAAGACACCGACGACGCAATCGTTGAACTGTTTGCACTTGTCGCCGTGTTTGCTGGTGCCGGCGCCATAGCACAAGTTGGCCTTGCCATCGGGAAAACACTGCTGGCCCGGTGGACAACCTTGAGAAGTCAACACTTTGCAAACGGCGGCCGGACACGCGCCGCAGTCTTTTGGGCAGGCGCCGCAGGTCTCACCATTGTCGCAGGCACCGTTGCCGCAAAACGGCGGGCATTTGCCGCAGTCGGCGGGGCACGCCGCGCAGTCCTCGCCCGCATCGCAGGTGCCATTGCCGCAACTGTCGGTCACATCGCTGGCGGCATCGGTCGCCGTGGCGTCCGCGGCGGGCGCGTCGCCGTGGACATCGACGGGATTTTCTTCGCCGTCGCTAACCAGTGCATCGACAGGCTTTTCTTCGCTGTCGCTCAATGCTTCGGCGGCGTCTTCGGCCAGGTCCTTGCCAAGACGCGGCGCGTCGGCTGCGCCGGCGTCGGGCATGAACACCGCACCGGCGTCGGCAGCGGCCACGTCGACGACCGGCGGTTCGTGCACAGGCTCAAAACAAGCGTGCGTCGCCAGTGCGAGAACGGCGGCAGTCCAGGTGGCGGAAGGGGAACACGCCATGGCAGTGGGGGCGGTCCGATCGCCCGCCTAAGGCGGGGAGTTGTTGACGGCGATGATGTAGGCGTTCTCCACGCACACCGGCGACGGCTTGGCGTTGGGATCGCGGTACACCCGCACGAAGTAGTGGGCGCTGTTGTCGCTGCACAGGTTGATGCCAGGCGCGGCGCCGGTAAAGTTTGGCTTTGGCGCCAAGCATTTGCATTCACCGGCTTTCTCGGGCACCGGCGATTTCTGGTGGTCGCCGAAGGTGCTCGGCTGCGGTTTGGCGTCCGAGCCGGTGGGCTGCTGACCGTAAAAGCTCGTCGTCCACGAGTGCTCCTTTTCGGCCTTGCAGACCTGGTCCGAAGCCGCACACGACTTGCGGTAGACGTCGAACACGAACTGATTGTTGGGGTTGGACGCGAACTTGATGCGCACGTGGTACTGGTCGCAGGTGTTGTCGTCGGGCTGGTCTTTGGCGAAAAAGTGGAACCAGTCGCCGTCTTCGCCTGGCATGATGTTGCCCTTGCCCGTCACGGTGTTGCTGCCGTCGGGCATCTCGCCAAGCTCGATGTAGTTGCCGCAGGTGTTGCCCTTGACCCCATAGTTGGCGTCGCCGGCGCACTCACAGCCGTTGGCCGAATTGTCGTCGACGTCGAAAAGCCCAGGGCCGCACTTGCCCACGCCGCACTTGCCCAATGTGCAACCGGCCTGACCGCCGGCGACGGCCGGGCACGACGCTGCGGCATTGCCGTCGTCGGTCTTGCCGCTGCAGTCGTCGTCGATGCCGTTGCAGATCTCCAAAACGGTCGGGTTGACCTTCTTGGTGTTGTCGTCGCAGTCGCCCGGTTTGTCGGTGGTGTAGATCTTGTTGGGACCGCACAGGCACTTGCCGAGCGACTGCCCGGTCGCCGAGGTCGCAGGGCCGTAGCCGTCCAGGTCGGCGTCGGTATAGTAGAGCTTGCAACCCTCCGCGCCCTCCTCGTCGGTCTTGCCGTTGCAGTTGTCGTCCAGGCCATTGCACAGCTCTGGCTGCGGGCCCTTCTTCGGCACGCACAGCACCTGGGCCTTCAGCGTGACTTTGGTGCACACCGTCACGCCCGGCTGGCAGGCGCCGATGTTCGACCCGCACGCTGCGCCGCCGCCCGGGTTGCCGTCATCGGTGGCGCCGTTGCAGTCGTCGTCCTTGCCGTTGCAGACCTCAGGGTTGCCGGGAAAGACCTCCTTGTCGAACTTCTTGCAGTCGACCTCGTTGTCGTAGCCGTCGCCGTCTTCGTCATTGATGGCGCCGCAGTCGACGTCGCCGTCCTTGCAGTCCTGGTCGATGCCGTCGCCGCATTTTTCGGGCGCACCGGGGTAGCTGGCCGGATCCTGCGGGTTGCAGTCGTTGCCGACGTAGCCGTCAAAGTCCTTGTCCGCGCTGTCGCAGGCTGTGATCTGTCCGTCGCAGTCTTTGTCGCACTTGGCGATGGCGTCCGGACCGCTGCCGAGCGCGGGGTCGCAGCACGGTTCCTTGGTCACTTTGGGCGAATAGCCGGAGTCGCTCGGGTTGCAGTCTTGCGGCGCCACGCTGCCGTCGCCGTCGATGTCGCTGCCATAGCAGCTCTCGTCGGTCAGGCCATCGCAGTCTTCGTCGACGTTGTTGCCTTGGCCGGGCGCTTTGCAGGTCTCCAGGATGTCGTAGACTTTTTCGCTGGCGCAGGTCAGCGACAGGCCGTCGGCCTGGCACATCTTGACCCCGTTGGCGCAAAAATCGCTGTCGTCGGTGTCGCAGGTGGCGCCCAAGCCCAGGTCGACGAAATTCTCGTCGGTCTTGCCGTCGCAGTTGTCGTCGATGGTGTTGCAGGTTTCCGCGTCGCCTGCCACCGCGTCGACACACGCGACCACTTTCTTGGACTCCACCACGGTGCACACGAGCGTTCCCGCTTTGCACGCTCCGCCGGTGGCGCCGCACGGTCCGCCGCCGCCCGGGTTGCCGTCGTCGGTCACCCCGTCGCAGTCATCGTCGATGGCGTTGCACAGTTCCTTGGCGCCGGGCGAGATCTTGTCGGTCGAGTCTTCGCAGTCGAACGGCTCGGGCCAGCCGTCGCCGTCCTGGTCGTTTTGCGCGGTGCAAGTGGCGTCGCCGTCTTTGCAATCTTGGTCGATGCCGTCGCCGCACTTGTCTTTGCCTTTGGGGTTGATCGTGGGTTCTTTGTCGTTGCAGTCTTCTGGCGCCACGAAGCCGTCTTTGTCCAAATCGGCAGCCGCGCAAGCGATGACTTTGCTGTCGCAGTTGACGTCGCAAAGCTTGGTCGCGGCGTCGGCGGCGACCAGCGTCGGTTGGCCGCTGAGCGGCATGGTTGCGCAGCATGGTTCGGCGGCGCCCGGGTGGGCTTCGCTCAGGTACGGGGCGCAGTCGAGCAGGTCGGGGGTGCCGTCCTTGTCGCTGTCCTTGGGGGGACAGCCTTCGTCGGTCTTGCCATCGCAGTT
>CAXRHS010000607.1:0-2899 GCA_964230235.1 Myxococcota bacterium | reverse complement strand
GCTGGCGACAAGCGCGCGCCCAAGCTGGGCATCCTGCGGTATCGGCGGTTGCTGGACGTGCAAACGCGCGATCAGGTGATGGTCATCGCCGAAGCGGTGTACACCGTGCTGCCGATGTGGGAGTTGATGCGCTACGCGGGGTTCGCGGTGGTCAGCACGCGCGGCGGCATGGTGGTACGGCCGCCGGGGCTGGCCGGATTCACTACTTCGTAAGGACATGGACACGCGGCAACGCTGGCGGATCACGGTGGGCAAGCGACCGTTACCCAATGGAAGGCGCCTGCGACGCATTCAGGCCGAGACCCGAGCGCGCCCGCACCAGGCAACCGACCGACTAGCAACCCTGTTGGTGCGGGGCGCGCTCGAGGGCTTGGTCGGCCGCGCGGCCAGCGCGGACGATAGGGCGCGGTCCCTGGCAGCCACCGGCCGCTTGTCGGCCGGTTGGTGCCATGGATGCCCCCAAGAATGCCCGAATAGGCTGCATTTCGGTTCGAACTGACGTCGCTCGCGTATGCTCCACGAAGCCGACCAGCAAGCTAGCGCGCTTCGGAGCTTGTTATGGATCGAAGCCAGTTCCTGTCGTAGGCAGTTGCCGCTCCAGCCGACCGAGCGTAGGATCGGCCATCATGGCTGCCGCTGCTGAAACAACTGTAATAACTTCAAGATCCTTGGAGCAATGGCGTTCCGAGCGTTGCGCTCACCTCGACGACCTCGAGGCCGCGCACGCTGCAGTTGGCTGGGCGGGATCTGGCCGTCCACATGCGACGCAGCAGTTGAGCTTCGCCTATGCGATGATGCTCTCGTCGCAGTTCCAGGGTTTCTGCCGTGACCTGCACACTGAGGCCGCACAGCACTTCTGCAACTCGGCCATTGCGCAACATCCTGAGGTCGCCGAGGTCTTGATGGCCCGGCTTCTCGATGGTCGAAAGCTCGACCAGGGCAATCCGAATCCCGGCAACATCGGCAGCGACTTCGGCCGGTTCGGTGTCCGGTTCTGGGCGTTGGCAGAAACAAGCGATGCGGGCGTTGCGGCCGCGAAGGCAGCCATGGACGAACTGGCGCTTTGGCGGAACGCGATCGCGCACAACGACTTCTCGGACGCCCGATTGGGCGGCAAGTCGGCGATCACTTTGGAAGACGTGCGCGCCTGGCGGCGCCAATGCGACCTGCTAGCCGACGCTTTGACGCCGTCCTGCGCGATCTTCTGGTACACTGGTGGCGTCCCGGTCCGTGGGACTGGAGGTAGCTGTGCGGGAGGCGACGACAACTCAGGAGCAGCGCTTCCGAATCGGCGAACGCGTGCGGCTGCGCAATATCTACCAGTCGACCGATGCCGTAATTGTTGAAGACCGCGGACTGCTCGCGCCAGGCGGGCGCCGTGTCTACCGCATTCGAGTCCTAATCCCGGACGACGAGGGCGGACAACCAGATTTCGAGGTTCCGGCCGACCACATCGTGCGGTTGGGCGCGGCGGCGTGACCTGCCAATTCAACGGCCGCTTCCCAACGCCACGGAACTACGTGATTTTGACCCGACACACGGCTATTCCCCTCCGACCCATTTCCCGCTAACAGGGTCGCCGGAAATACCAATTTCTGGCGGCCCGCCACGGCGAATCCCGCATCGGGTGAGCTCGTGGCCCACGCAATAGCAAGGCAGGGTCGCCATTATCGGCGACCCTGTAAGGGCCTGTAAAAGAACACGTCAATCGACACGTGCGCGGAGCGGAGCGGCGAGTCGACTTGCAAAGTCGCGAGCTTGCGACCCACCAAGCAAGCAGTGGGCCAACGTAGAAAATCGAGTAGATTTTTTACGGGCCCTAACGCTCCCTCTAACATTGCCTGCCAATGGCTGCCGCCGGGTGCCGCAGAAGTTGTTGAACTCACACGGAACTGGGCGAAGTTTTTGAAGGTCAACCCCGCTTCGTAATCAGCCCCAAAGCCTGACCCCGCCCAACAACCCCGCCACGTTGTCCGTGGTCTTGACATTGTCTGGCAGGGCCACCGACAGCTTCTTGGCATTGCCGCCGCCGACGTAGATGACCCGCGGATTGAAGATCGGGTTGATTTGCGCCAGCACCTTCTGCACCCGCTTGTTCCATGCCTTCTTGCCGACCTTTTCCAGCGCCTTGGCCCCGACGTACTGCTCATACGTCTTGCCTTTGCGAAACGGATGGTGGGCAAGCTCCAAGTTGGGCACATAGCGCCCGTCGACAAACAACGCACAGCCCATGCCGGTGCCAAGGGTCAGCACCATCTCGACCCCCTCGCCCGATACCACGCCATGGCCTTGAACGCCGGCGTCGTTCAGCACCTTGATCGGCTTGTTGTCGAGCAATTCGGCCAGTTCCTGGCCGAGCGCAAAGCCGGCCCAGCTCGGGTCGAGGTTGGGCGCGGTCTGGGTCACCCCCGCCACCACCACGCCGGGAAAGCCAACCGAGATGCGGTCAAAGGCGCCCAGCGGCTCGACCAGGTGCTCCCGCGTGCGCAGGTGGGCCTCGGGGGTCGCGGGCCGCGGCGTTTCGATGCGCGCGCGCTCGGTCAACTGGCGGCCTTTGGCGTCGAGCACCATGGCCTTCAGGCCGGTCCCGCCGATGTCGATGCACAGCGTCAGCGGCGGTTCCGCTTCGGCCGCGACCACGTTGGCAACATCGGCCGGATCGTCGTGGGTAGCGCCTTCGGCTGGCGCAGCGGCGGGCTCGCTGGGCGCGGCAGCCGCGGCGACGGGTTCAGCGGGGGCGAATTCGGGCTTGGCAGAACGGGGCGACATCGACGGCCTCGGGCGCCAACGGGGGGCGCATAGTTCGGGCGATTGTGGACCAGCGGCGGGCGGTTGTCGATACACCGGTTGGCTTGTCGCGCGCCACGGCAAGGGGCACACTGGGCCGGTGCGCGCGCCG
>CAXRHS010000606.1:0-4885 GCA_964230235.1 Myxococcota bacterium | reverse complement strand
GACGAGATCAACCGCGCGCCGGCCAAGACACAGAGCGCGCTGCTGGAAGCGATGCAAGAGCGCCAGGTCACCATTGAAGGGCACACCCAGACACTGCCGGACCCGTTCCTGGTGCTGGCGACCCAAAACCCGGTCGAACAGGAAGGCGTGTATCTGTTGCCCGAGGCGCAGATCGATCGCTTCCTGGTGCGCATTCGCCTCGACTACCCGACCGCTGCCGACGAAGTGCGGATGTTGCACACCTACGACCGGCCGGTTGCACAGCTGCGTGCGGTGGCTTCGGTCGACGAACTGCTCGAATTCGCTTCGGTCGTCGACGCCGTGCACGTCGAAGAGCGCCTGATGGGCTACATCGTGCGCCTGGTGCAAGCAACCCGCCAGCACCCGCGGGTGGCGTTGGGCGCAAGTCCGCGCGCAAGTCTGGCGCTTTTGCGGCTCGCCAAGGCATGGGCCCTGCTGAGCGGCCGTGAATTTGCGACGCCCGACGATGTGCGCGCTTTGGTCGGTCCGGCGCTCGAGCACCGGGTCATGGTCACGACCGATGCCGCGATTGAGGGCGTCAGTGCCGCGGTGGTGGTCAGCGACGTCGTGGCGCGGACCAAGGTCATCGAACCCATCGCAGGCGTGCAGATGCCGGTGGATCTCGATCTCATGGCCCCGGCCACGTAGCCAGCGATGCTTTTGCCGCTTGGTCGCTTGTTCCTGGGCGCCGCGCTAGGGCTGTTGGCCGCAGGCCTGGTGCTCGGAGTGCCGGGCGTGGCGCTGGCGGGTGCGGTGGCGGCCGGGGCGCTGCATCTGGAACTGCGGCGCCTGCGCCGGGGCCTGCGGTTGGGCGAACCGCCTTGGCTGGTCACGGCCCGCTGCGAAGTGGTCGGCCACGGTCGCGGCGATAGTGGCAACGAGCGGTCGCACCGGGTCGGTCGCGACGTACCGCTGGTGTTGCAGTTTTCCGTACCTGCCGATGTCGATGGTGCCCAGCTCGACATCGATCGGGTGTGGACCAGTCCGGGTCTGGTTCTGCGCGGAGATGGCGCGGCCACCGTGATGTTGCGCAGTCCCGGCGCGCAGTTGCGGCTGGTCGTGTGCCCGCAGACGGCGGCCGTGCACCGCGTGCTCGGGGTGCAAGGGAGGTTGCTGGATCGCAATGGTCTGGTGCAGGCGGCGGTGTTTCTGCCGTCTGCCTGCGAACTTGCGGTGTTGCCGCGGTCGTTGCCGATCGACCTGCGTTCTGTGGCCGAGACGCGTCGGATGTCGCCCCGCAGCGGCCATGGCCAACGCCCGGACAAGGTGCCCGGTGCCGGCGACGACCTGCGCGAACTGCGCGAGCACATGCCGGGCGATCCGTTCAAGCACATTGCCTGGAAAGCCTCGGCCACGCGCGGCCGCCTGATGGCGCGGTCCTTTGAGCGCGAGCGCACCCGTTCCATGTACGTGGTGCTGGAAACCGGCGCCACCATGCGCGACGGCGTGGCTGGCCAAGGCCCGCTCGACCAGGCGGCGGACCTCGTTCACTCGCTGGCCGAGGCTTGCGCGCGCACCCATGACCCGTTTGGGCTGGCGCTGGTCGATGGGCGGCTGCTGGAAACGCGGCCGGTTCTGGAAGGCCTCGCCGCTTTGGGCTCCGCGGACCGCGCGCTGCTCGACATCCGACGCGCTGTCGCAGAAGACCTGGCGCCGATGGAGGAAACCGCTCTATTTTCGGTGGTGACTCGTTACCTGCTGGCGGTCGAGCGCGCCCCGTTGCCGATCCTGGTCGGCGCGGGCGTGCCGCCGCACGTTGCGCTGACCGGCCCGCACGTGCGACAGCGCGTCGTCATGGCGGCGCTGTCGCGCCTGCCGCACCGCGAGCGCGTCCCGGTGCTGCGCGGCCCGGAACCCAGCGCCCGCTCGGACCTTGCCATCTTGCGGCGCTTCTGCCGCGCCGCCGACTTGCCGCTGCCATACCGCGGCCAACTGCCTGCCGACCAGCGGGTCGCAGGCCTGGTTGCCGGTGTCCGCAGTGCCATGACGGCCCGCAAGGGCCCATTTGCATTGGTGGTCGTCTCCGACTTTCGCGGGCTGTCCGGCCACCTGGGGCCGCTGATGACCAGCTTTGCCCATGCCCGCCAGGCTGGCCATCGCGTCATGGCGGTCGCCGTGCGCGAGATCGACGAAGGCGAGGTGCTGGACCTGGTTGCCGACGCCGACGACGTGGACGCGGCCCGGGGCCTTGTGCGCGCCGATCATGCCGCGCGCCAACAACTGCTCGACGAACTGGAGGATGGCTGCCGGCGGGTGGGCGCCGTTTTTCAGGGCGACCCAAACCCCAAAGAAATCGCGGCTCTTTGGCGCTACGGCTAGTCGGCGACCCCTGATTGACGAATACACTGCAAATTCAACAATCTGAACAATGGGGGGGGCTTCGAAAACCATGGGGGGCTTTGTTCAAGTCCTTGAAACCTCTGAATTCAAGCTTGACTCTTCGGCGGGCCGCCGAGTCATCCAAACGAGCAGCGGCAAGCCGACAAACGCCAGCGCCGCGTCAAGCGCGAGCGTCTTGGGGTATCCCCAGGCCTCCGCGGCCCGGCCTTGCCACTTGGCCGTGTAGCTGATGGTCAGGTTCATGAGCGCCATGTAGGCGGTAAACTGGGTCGCCGCCACCGCAGGCGTGGTCACATCCATGAAAAGCGCCGTGCGGGTGCCATACATCAGGCCTTGCGGCACCGCGAAAGCCAGGGTGGCCACCCAGAGCGCCGTGACCAGTTCTGTCGGCACCTGCGGGCGGTTGGGGGCATCGGCAGCCACTGGCAGCACCCAACCAAACTGCTGCATCTTCCAGGCCAGGTACAGCGTCGGCAGCGCGGTCGCGGCGAGGTAGATGGCGAGCATGCGCCGTCGTCCGAGCCGGTCGCTGATGTAGCCGCCGGCAATGCAACACGCAGCCGACAAGATGGTGGTAAGCAGGTTCATGTGCGCGATCTGGTCGTCGGTCAAGCCCAACTCGACGCACAAGTTCGACTGCAAGGCGAGCGACAGCGCCATCGAACCCGCGGGCAAAAGGGCGAACGCGACGCCCGCAGCCGCGGCCCTGGATCCGGTAAAGGCAGCCTTGGTGTCACGCAGGAATCGCCAAACCTCGCTCAGCGCCCGCATCAACGGCGTACCCTCACCAAGCGGACGTGGCGGATACGCAGGCTCTTTGAGGTTGACCACAACAAGCAGCGTGATGCTTAGGATGGCAGCGCCGACCAGGCCGAAGCCGGCCATCCAAGCCCCGCGGGCGCCGAGGGTATCGTTCAGAAATTCGCGCAGGTACAAGACACCGGACCCGCCGATGGTCTGCCCCAGGTAGGCCGCGCCGAACATCAGCCCGTTGGCGACGCCCCGTTCTTCTTCGGGCAGCACCTGGCAGGCCAGCGCATCGATGGCCACATCCTGCGTGGCACCAAACACATTGTGCAACGCGATGATCGCGGTAAACAGCGCGAGGTTGTGAACCGCGTCGACACCCATCGCGACCAGCAGCGTCGCGACCATCGCCAGTTGGGCCCCCAGGATCCACGCTCGCCGTCGGCCAAAGCGGTCGGGCGCGAACACATCCACGATCGGACCGATCAGCCACTTGAACGCCCACGGCAAGTACAGCGACCCAATGAAACCGCCGATGGCGGCCGGGCCCAGGCCCAGGCGCTTCATTTCCGTTGCGCAAGCGGTCGCCGTAAAGCCGAGCGGAATGCCCTCGGTCAAATACAAGGCGAAAAGCGTGGTCAGGCGGCCACGGCGAGTCTGCAGGAGGTTGGCCATGGCCGCAGCGTCGCCGCTCGCACCCCTGGTGTCAAGCAAAAGCAGGCGCCCGCCCCGCAACCACACCAGGTAGGGGTACAGCGAAGGTTACCGTTGTCAATTCATGGATCTGAACAATGGGGGGCACCTGGGACTGCCACGACGCGCGCCGCGTGCTGCCAGGGTGGACCGCGATCATGGACGGCCAATTTAGTGGTGCAAATTCAGCGCTCTGAACAATGGGGGGGGCTGATGTGCTCCGTGCGCAGCGGCTGCTGCGGGGCTGCTACACGCCCATCGCCGAGAGCACCGCCAGCTCAAAGGCCCGGGCATCGCCGCCGAATCCGGCGAGTTCGTCGCGGCCGAACGCGCGCCCGACCCGTCCGCCGCGCAGGACCAGGGCCCGGTCGGCTAGGGCAAGCGTTGCCTCTGCAAGGTGGCTGGCCAACAGAAAGGCGGTGCCCGCCACCCGGCGCGTGGCAATCAGGTCGCGCAGCGCCAGGGCCGACCGCACGTCGAGGCCGGTGTGCGGCTCGTCGAACATCGCGATCGGGGTGCGCGCCAGTAGCCCAAGCGCCAATGCCGCCTTGTGCGGCATGCCGCCCGACAGGGCGCGGATGGGCGCGTCCAGTCCGTCTCCCAGGCGCAGTGCCTCCGCGAGGTCGGCCAACTCGCGCGGCCAGGCAGCGGAGTCCAGGCCACGAAAACCGGCGAGCGCTTCCGCATGTTCGCGCAGGCTGGCCAGCGGAGCCAGCGCCGGGCGCTGCGACACGTAGATGAGACCGCGGCGTGCCCGCTCGGCATCCTGGCCCAGATCGACGCCCACAATGTGCACCGAACCGCCGTCCAGGCTCAGTTCGCCGCTCAGCGTTCGCATCAAGGTGGTCTTGCCCGCGCCGTTTTCGCCCAGCAGCACCACGATTTCACCGGCTGCGAGGTCCAGATCGGCTCCATCGACGACCGCGCGCGCGCCAAATCGGCGTACCACCCCCTTGGCGCGCAGAACGAAACTCATCTAGCGCTCCCGGGACCGAGTGTGAGTACACAGATGGCCCACGCGGCAACCCTCGTCCAGCCAACCCAGCGCGGAACGTCGCCCAGGGATAGCGTTGCGGCAATGCCA
>CAXRHS010000605.1:0-9039 GCA_964230235.1 Myxococcota bacterium | reverse complement strand
CGGGTCGGCCGCGGTGGCGGCATCGCCTCGGCGGGAATCGCGCGCGGCTGGGCGTTGGGCACCCGCTCGACCGGTTGTTCGGCGATCGGCTGGCTGGTCCAGGCGCTGGCCTCTTCCTGGCGCGGCCCGCGGTAGTAGCTCTGTGCCCGACCGTCGTGGCCGGAAATGTTGGCGGCGTGTTGGATCACCACCGACTGGTTGTAGGCGTGGGCGACCTGCGCGGCCGGGATGACCGCGTGCTGCACCGGCCGGTCAACCCACGATTCCTGGCGCACGAAGATCCAATACGAGTAGTGGATGTCGACGTGGCCGCCCATCGCGTAGTCGGGGCCCATCGGCGCCCAGCCGACGCAGCCGCCGCCGTGACGCCAGATGACCCACGCTGGCGCCCAGGTGTAGCCAGGCACCCACACCCAGCCATAGCCGGTGACCCAGCCCCAGCGGCCGTAGTGGTAGGTGGCGCCCCACGACTCCTCGCTGTGCCACGCCCAGCCGTAAGCCGTGTACACCCAGCGGCCATGAAAGTAGGGCCGCCAGCCGGCGGTGCGGTTGGCATAGGGGACCCACACGCGCCCGTACTGGGGCGTGTTGACCCAAGCGCCGTAGCCGGTCAGGTCGGAAAAATACGGGTCGGGCTGGGCCGTCGCGGCGTAGCCGCCGCCATAGGCCGCCGGGCCTGCGGCACCGTAGGCGCCGTAGCCGTAGTAGCGCTCGTCTCGCTCGCGCACGTACACCGGGCCGCAGGCGCTGCTGAGCGCGACCGTGCACAAGGCGGCGGCTCCGACACCGACACGGCCCATGCGCGCGGTGCGGGTGCTGGCGTTGGGGTGTGGGCGGGTGGTCATGGTCAAACTCCGATTCAAGGTTCGCCAGGGCTGCGAGGGTGCAGGGCGGGCCGCGCGGACGCGGTTGCCTGACAACGGACGCAGTTTGACCCCGATTCAGTGCGCCTGCAACCAACGACCTTGCCGGGCACTGCGCTAGTTTTCAACCGGTTGGCCGGCGCGCTTTGCGGTTTGCCTCAAGGTTTGCCACCCTGCCGGCCCCGGCGCCTGGCCCCCTGAACTGCCGGAACCCAATTGCATGGCCTATATCATCACGCGTTTGTGCATCGACTGCCTCGACCGCGGCTGCGTCGAAGTCTGCCCCGTCAACTGCATCTACGAGCACACGGGCGAGGCGACCGCCGACCGGCCCAACATGCTGTACATCCACCCGACGGAGTGCATCAGCTGCAGCGCCTGCGAGCCCGAGTGCCCGTGGAAGGCGATCTACGAAGATCGCGAACTACCGACGGTTTTTGCCGACGATACCGCCACCAACGCCCAATGCGAAGTCGATCCGAAGGCCTTTGCAGTCGCCGTGGTGGCCCGCGATGCGCAAGGCCGGTTGCAGCCCAAGCGCCGACCCACAGCCGACGAAGTCGCCGCCAACCGCCGCAAGTGGGATGCGCCGTGACATCGGCAGCCGCCAGGATCGCCGGACTCGCCTGGGCCTTGGTCAGCTGCGGCGGTCCAGCTGCCGGGGTCCAGCCCGATCGGTCGCCGCTTGAACAGGCCCTTCACTTGCGCGATCAGGGCCGCTTTGACGACGCCGAGCGCGATCTCAAGACCCTGGCCGAGGCCGGCGACGGCCGCGCGCTGATCGAACTGGCCGAGACGCTGATGCTGCGCGGCCGGCACGGCAAAGCGGCGGAACTGCTCAAGGAGCGCTACAAGCTCGCCCCTGACGATCCCGACCTGGTCGGCGCGACGGCGCGCGCGCTCGACGGTGCCGGCCTGGCCGACGAGGCCGCCACGGCCTATGTGCGGCGGCTCCAGTTGGTGCCCCGCGATCTCGCGGCGGCCCTGCGCTTGACCGAAATCCTGGTCGGCCGCGGCGATCTGGTGCAGGCGTGCATGGTGGCCGAAGCCGGTCTGCGCGCCCAGCCTGACCACGCCGGGTTGCACAGCGCATTGTCGCGGGCGCTTTTGGGGCGCGGTCGCGTGCCGCAGGCCTTGGAGCACGCCCGGCTCGCCACCAACTACGCCGCCGAAGACGCCTCGGTGTGGCTGCAACTGGCGCAAGTGCACCTGCTGATCGGCGAACTTGAGGCCGCCAAAGTAGCGCTCGAGCGCTGTCTCAAGCTGGACCCCCAGAACGTGGACGCGCTGCGCGACATGGGCGTGGTGCTGCTGGAACTCGGCGATGCCAAAGGGGCGGTTGTCCAGCTCAAGCGCGCGACCCACATCGCGCCCGATAGCGCCGCGGCGTGGACCGCGCTCGGGGTCGCGCGACACCGCGCCGGCGACCTGGTCGGTGCCATGGCGGCCTTGGAGCACGCCAGCCGGCTACAACCCCATGCGGCGCAAATCCACGCAAATCTTGCCGAAGTGGCCTTGGACGATGGCTATCCGCGCCGCGCCGTTACCGAAGCGCGCAAAGCCCGCGATCGGCTGGGATCGACGGCCGGTGCGGATTTGCGCAAGCGAATCGAACGCCTGCACGCGCGCGCAGTGGTGGTGGCGCTGCTTGCCGACGCTTTGTGCCGCGGCGACAAGGACGGCGCCGCCCTGCAACAAGCCGCCGAGCACGAGTTGCACGATGCCGGCTTGGATGCGTGGTTGCCGGAAATCCCCAAGCTCGGTGCCCAGTGCACGCACCAGGTCAAGCTCGCTCGCGAGCGCTGCACCGCGCCTGGTCTCCCACCCGCGCCGACACCGGCCGAAGCCCCCTCTCCGTAACCGTCGCCGCCGCGCTTTGCCTGTACGCGCTGCGCTGCGGGCCAGGAACTGAACGCATGACGCAAAATGCACCGCTCGCCGCCGACCCCGCGGCTCTGTGCCGACAAATCGTCGCTGCAGTCGAAACCGTGTTTGTGGGCAAGCGCGCCGTGGTCGAACAAGTCATGGTCGCCGTCCTGGCGCGCGGCCACGTGCTTTTTGAAGACGTGCCCGGGGTCGGCAAGACCACGCTTGCGCGCACCTTCGCGCAGGTGCTCGGGCTGACCCACAACCGCATCCAGTTTGCCAGCGATTTGCTGCCCGCCGACATCGTCGGGGTTGGGATCTACGATCCCGACACGCGCCAGTTCGAGTTCAAGCCGGGGCCAGTTTTCTGCCATGTGCTGCTGGCCGATGAGATCAACCGCACGACGCCGCGCACCCAGTCGGCCCTGCTCGAAGCCATGGCCGAGGCGCGGGTCACCGTGGACGGCAAGACCCACCTGCTGCCCCAGCCGCACGTGGTACTGGCGACCCAGAATCCGCGCGAGTTCCACGGGACCTTTCCGCTGCCGGAGTCGCAGCTCGACCGCTTTTTGCTGCGGGTGTCCGTTGGCTATCTCGACGCCAACGCGGAAATGGCGCTCATTGCCAACGCCAGCGCGGCCGAGCGCAGTGTGCAGCCCGTGACCGACGCCGCGCAGGTGCAGGCGCTCATCGGCGCATCCGCTGCAGTGCACGTGGCGCCCGAGGTGCTGGCCTACCTGCATGCGCTGGTGCAGGCGACCCGCCACCACCGCGGCTTGGAACTCGGTCTGTCGACCCGCGCCGCGATCGGTCTGTACCGCGCAGTGCAAGCGCGCGCCTTGGTCTCTGGTCGGGCGTTTGTGACGCCCGACGACGTGCAGGCGCTTTTTGTGCCGGTCGCCAACCACCGGGTGGTGCTGTCGGGTCCGGGCGGCGCTGCGGGCGAACGCACGGCCGTGGAAGCGGTTTTGCATCAAGTGCTGGAATCGGTGGCGGCGCCAGCGTAGAACGCGCCCAAGGAGCGCGCCATGGAAGACAAGATTCGCGACATTCTATTGGAGCTGGGCGAGGATCCCGGCCGCGAAGGATTGGTCAAGACCCCGAGCCGGGTGGCCAAAGCGTGGCGCGACATGACCTCGGGCTACGCAGAAGATCCGCTGGCCATCTTGCGATCCGCGCTGTTCGATGTGCAGAACCAGGAAATCGTGCTGGTCCGCGACATCGACTTCGCCAGCATGTGTGAGCACCACATGCTGCCCTTCCAAGGCAAAGCCCACGTCGCCTACCTGCCGCGCGGGCAGGTGGTCGGGCTGTCCAAGCTGGCGCGGGTGGTCGACGTGTATGCCAGGCGGCTGCAGGTCCAAGAGCGGATGACGACCCAGGTAGCGCAGGCCCTGCAAGAGGGCCTCAACCCGGCCGGCGTGGCCGTCGTCATCGAAGCCACCCACATGTGCATGGTGATGCGCGGCGTCAAGAAGCCCAATGCGGTGACGGTGACGAGCGCGATGTTCGGGGCGTTTCGGGACGATCCGCCGACGCGCGCAGAACTGATGAAACTCATTACGGCAGGGCGGCTGTAGCCAGCAAGGCCGCTGCAGTCGCGTCTTCGCGGGGTTTGCTCGGCGTGCCAGAACCGGCCACGCTGCGAATGCGCGCCCAGGGCCCGTCGCGCCAGGACAGCGCGATCGCCAATCAAACTGGTCTGTTCTGCGCGCCTACGCCGGCGCTGGTGCTTTCTGGAAATCGCCGGTCGACGACATGGCTTTGAGCCGGCGCGTCAGGCGCTCGGCTTCTTTGGTCGCGCCAAGTTCCTTATACAGTTCAATGGCTTCTTCGAGCAGCGACACCGGCGCACGATCGCTCGTCAGCACGCCGGCTTCCAGCAAGTCCGCGAGTACCACCATGCAGTCGGCGCGCTCAACCGTCGCCGAGTCCTGCGGAACCAGCAGGAACGCTTCTTCCATCCGCACGTGGGCCTGACGCGGATCGCCGGCAGCCGCCGACGCGCGGGCCGCCAGAAGCAGCGCGCGAATGTGCAAGCCGACGCTCTGTGCCAGCTGGGCCTGGCGCGCAGCTTCTTCTGCGAATGCCAGCGCCCGAGTGTAGATGCCGTTGGCCATTTGGATTTCGCCGCGCTCGCGCAGCGCGTCCGACAGGCCTGTGAGACTGGGCAGCGCCGCATACGCGCGACAGCTCTTGGCCCGGGCGGCGTCGGCCTCGTCCATCGCCCCGCGCGCGTGCAGCACGTTGGCGAGCAACACCGATACTTCGGCGGCCAGCAGCTGGCGGTCGATACGACCCAGCGCGTTGAGCGCCTCGCCCAGCTGCGCTTCCGCGTCGTCCAACTCGCTGACCTCGCGCAGCGCCAGCGCAAGGCTGCGCAGAGCCTCGACTTCCAAGATGAGGTTTCTGGCGTCGCGCGCCGCCGCCAGCGCCTTGCGCGCCGCAGTGACCGCCTTGTCGCCTTCGTTGAGCAGGCGGTAGCCCTCGCTGATGCACAGCGACAGCTCGGCACCGAGTACCGGGTTGTGCAGCACCGCCAGCGCCTGGGTGCCTTCGACCCAGGTCTCCAGCGCCGCTTTGACCTTGTTTTCGGCCCTGAGGCACTTGCCCAGCGCCAGCCGCAGCGTCGGTGTGTGGTCCACCGCGCGCGCCTGCACCGGCCGCCCCAGGATCAGGCCCAGCTGCGTCTCAAGTGGGCTCGTCGCCTGGGTCCCGCGGCCGCATGCCACTTCCGCGGTCGCCCACGCAGCCAGCAGCGGCACCCCAAAGCGGTACCAGTCGTCGTCGCGCAGACCGCTGCCGAGCGCACGCAACGCTTCGATACCTTCGCGGGCGCGCTCACTGCCCAGTTCGTGGTCGCCGCGCTCCGAGAGGCAGCGCGACAGCCCGATCGCGGTTTCGGCGAGGTTTAGTGCCGCTTCTTGGGCTCGCCCTTGTTCGTGCAACGCCAGTGCGTGGCTGCGCGACTTCTCAAACTCGACAATGGCTTCGCTCAAGCCGCCCAGTTGCCGAGTCAATTCCGCGAATTGTCGGCTGTGGGTCGCAGCCATCGCCAGTCCGCCCGCGTTGGACTCCAGTTCAGCCATGCGACCCGCCCAGACGTCGGGTCGCGACACCGCTTGGGCCAGCACCCAACTGAGCGCCCGCGGGATGTCAAGCGGTTCAGCGTCGATTTCGGAGCGGATGGCTTCGGGAAAGTCGCCCATGGCGTACTCGACCTGGCTGCTCAGGCGACTGGCCGGCATCGGCCGCAGGGCACCCGCGGCAACCAGACGCGCCACTGCGCCGCCGACCGGAGTGCCTGTGGCCGCTTCGAGCAAGTCGGGCCACAGTGGCGAGCCCAGGCGGACTGCCGCCGCCAGCACGCGCCGCGCGGAGCCGTCGAGCAAGCGATCGAGCGCCGCCGGATCGCGCGCCGGCACCCGCGACACCGACCCTGCGGTGAGCAAGCCCGAAAAACTCGCCGGCACTTCGTCGGTGCGTGCGACCCAGCCGCCGATCACGACCGCCGGGATGTTGCCGAGCTGGCGGATCAGCCGGCGCACGAAGCTCTGCTCGGTGTCGCTGAGGTGATCGACGCGCTCAAACACCAGCCCCAGCGTACTGCGGCCGGCAATGCCCCGCAGTGCGTCGGCAAGCGCCGCGCCGCCGGCCATGCGCGCGACTTCCGGCACGGCGCGCGCGTGACCCAGGTGCGGCGAGTCCGGAAACTCGACCCGCAGAAAAAGGCCGATCAAGTGCGCGACCTGGCTGGCGCGGTCGGGCCGATCGGGCATCATGCCCTGCACCCAACTCAACAACTTGCGGCGCGCCAGGCTCGGCGGGTCGTCGTCGAAAAGGCCCGCGCGGATACGGACTTCTTCAAACATGCACGCCAGCGGCAAGCGGTTGCCCGGCGGCGGAATGCGCACCCGCACCACCACCGGCGAGTCCGCGCGGGTCTGCGCCTCGCTGACGAATGCGTCCAGGGCCTCGTACAGCATCGCCCGCGAGCGCGCGCACACGCCGGCCAGTTCCATGCGCACGCGGTCTTTGGCGCGGTCCATCCGCTCGCCCAGCAGATCGAGCGTCGGGCCCAGCGCCGAGTCCTGGCGGCGGATCGACTTGGGCACGTTGGCGTGCACCGGACGGCTGGAGCGCGATTCGGCGCTCAGACCCTCGAGTTTTTCCAACTCCTCGACGAAGCCGCGGGCATCTTTGGGGCGGTCCCCGGGCCCCTTGGCGAGTACTTTGCGAAAGAAAGCATCGACCTGGGCCGGAAACACCAGATCGGTCCGGCGGGTGTTGACGCTGACCGGGGCTTGCAACTGATGGGCGCGCAAGAAGTCTTGCGGCGACTCGCCGTCGACCGGCAAGAACCCGGTGGCCATCTCGTAAAGAATGACCGCCAAGGAATACAAGTCGCTTGCCGGCCCGACTTCCTGACCCGCCGCCTGCTCTGGGCTCATGTACGCCGGCGTGCCCACCACCAACCGCGCTTGGGTCAGTCGCGGGCTTTGACCATCGCCTTGTGCGGCGATGTGCTTGGCGAGGCCGAGGTCCACTACCTTGACGTAGTCGTCGACCGAGCCCAGGCGCGTGAGCAGGATGTTGTCGGGCTTGAGGTCGCGGTGGATGATGCCGAGCTTGTGGGCTTCCATCAGCGCTTCGCACACCCGTTGGGTGATGCGGCACGCCCGCGGCAGCTTGAGCCAGCGCTCGCGATCGAGCAGGTCGCCCAGCGACTCACCCTCGATGTACTCCATCGCGATATAGGTGCGACCGGTCTCGGTGGCGCCGATGTTGAATACCGTCGCCACAAACGGCGAACGGATGCGGGCCAGGATCTTGGCCTCTTGCAAGAACCGTTCGTCCGCTTGCAGTTGGTTGGCCAGGTCCGAGCGCAAGACCTTGAGCGCGACCGGTCGACCCAGGCGTGTATCTTCAGCCTCGTAGACCGAACCCATGCCGCCGCGGCCGATGAGGCGAACCACGCGGTACATGTTGTCGACGAGTGAACTCGGCGGCAACTCGTCGGCATCGGGCTTGAAGAAGTGTGGTGCTGCCATGCGCGCGCGCAGGAAAGCCTGCGTTCCCAGGGCAACCGTAGCGCAAGCGCGGCGGTGCATCAAGCGGCCCGCGGGCACCCATTTGCCAGGCCGACCCGGGCACGTGGTAGCCTCGCGGCTGCGGCACAGGGGGTAGCGATGCAGGGCGAAATCGACGGTAGCGAAATGCACGTGCGCAGCCAGGTCTACACCGCGTTGGTGGCGGCGTTCGTGACCTGTCTGGTGGTTGCCGACATCACCGGCTCCAAGTTCTTCCGGCTGCCGCTGTTTTCGATCGGCAGTTACGAATTCGTGTCGCACTCGGTCGGTATGTTGTCGTTTCCAGTGACGTTTCTGCTCACCGATCTTGTCAACGAGTATTTTGGTGCGCGCGCTGCCCGCCGCGCGACCTTTGTCGGCTTGGCTTGCGCGCTGCTGGCGTTCAGCCTGATCTGGGTTGGCCGGCACCTGCCGGTGGCGCCGTTCAGCCCGGTGCCGCAGGCGGCGTTTGAGAGCGTGTTCGCGATGTCGAACCGCCTGTATGTGGCATCGTTGACCGCGTATCTGGTGGGTCAGCTGTGCGACATCTGGGTGTTCGGCGTGCTCAAGCGCGCGACTGGCGGAAAGCTGGTGTGGCTGCGCGCCACCGGTTCGACGGTGGTGTCGCAAATGCTCGACTCGCTGCTGGTCACCTTCATCCTTTTTCAAGGCGTCGCCGGTCCAGACGGTCAGCCGATGCCGACCGGGCAGATCGCGACGATGGCGGCCACCGGCTACATCCTCAAATTCGTGCTGGCCTTGCTGCTGACGCCGCTCGTGTACCTGGGACGCTGGGCTATCCGCAACCGCTTTGGCCTGGAGCCGCTGCCGGTGCAGGAGCGCGGGTGACCCCTGTCGGCAGCTGGCCCGATCTGGCGGCGCAGGCGGCAACGCTCGATGCACCGACGCTGCGGGTGGCCGCGCAGGCGGTCCTGGCGGCACACCCGGAACCGCCGCCGCAGACGCAGCCGTGGCTGTGGGCGGCCGCGGGCGACTGGGCCCGCGCGGTGCAAGTGGCGCGCGCCGCCGATCACCTCGAAACTGCCGCGCAACTGGCCGATCTCGCAGGCTGGGAGGGTGTCGCGCTCGACTTGTGGCGGGCCTGGTCTGCCCGCGACCCGGACGACCCTCGACCGCGCCGGGCGCAGCTGGACCTGTGGGCGCGGCGGCGGGTGCCGCTCGGATTGGGTCCGGTGCCGGCCGACGGTGCCTGGCTCAAGTCCGCCAGCGACGACCGCGCG
>CAXRHS010000604.1:0-2991 GCA_964230235.1 Myxococcota bacterium | reverse complement strand
CAAGGACATGATCTAGCCACGCCCTCTTAGGAGTTTGCGCTTCGACTGGCCGGCTGACCGACGCGAATGGAGCAGGTCAGTCGGCGAGGCCTGCTCGCCAGGCGGGTTCGCGTTGGCTGAGCAGCGCCACCAGTTCGGCTTCGCTGCCGTCATTGCGCAGCGTCTCGTCGGCCAGCGCCGCCGTCGCGACCAATTGCTGACCAGCAGCCGACGTCGAGGTCAGTTCGGCGGCCTCCTGGCGCTGGAACTCCTCAAACGACTGCGCGTCGCCTGCGCGGGCCCGGCTGCGCAGCCGCTCGTAGCGCACCCGCTCGTCGGCCGCAACCTCGATGAGTCGAAAGCCCGGAGCCGAGCGCAGCACTTGGACTTCTGCCGGGTTGCGAATGGAATCCACCACACAGGGGCGGTCGGTCGGCAGCGTGCGCAGGGTCCGCTCGGCCAGAACGCCTGGGCCGCCTTCGCTGCGCAACTGTCGGCCCGCTGCGGTCAGGTTGTCGCGGGTAGGCTCGATGCCCTTTTCTGCCAGCCACGAACGAATGGCGTCGGACAGTGAAGTGTAATGGTAGCCTTGGGCCACCAGCCACGCGGCGACGGTGCCTTTGCCCGAGGCGTTGCGGCCTGTCAGTCCAACGATCATGACGCAGGTCCTTGCGAGGCCGGGGCATCGGCGGTCGCGGGCATCGTGGTGCCCGCCAACGTGAACTGTGCCGCTTGTTCGCCATCGTTGTCGGGACGCGCGAATAGCTGCAGGTCCGGTGCAATGACCTTGCGCTGGACCACCGCGAGCGCTCGCCAGCTGCCGTCCGCCGATCGCACGCAGGTCCCCAGGCGGCCTGCTCGCTTGCCATCGGCCGTGCGCAACTGCCAGCCGGACGCCAGGTTGTCAGGCGGCGCATCTTGGCCAGCCAACCACGACAAGTAGCGCCGCGGCTGGCCGCGGTACTTCATCATCGCGATGGCTTCCTGACCCAAGTAGCAGCCCTTGCGAAAGCTCACGGTGTCCGCGAGGCCAAGTTCCAGCGGCAAAGTGCCGTCATCGATGTCCACGCCAACGCGGGGCTCGCCCGCCAGGACGCGAATTGCCTCGTGGGCGGCGTGGCTTCCGGGTTGTGCGCCAGACGCCAAGAGCGCGGCCGCGACTTCGCCCAGGCCGTCGCGGTCCGACTGCAGCCACAGCCGCGGGGTAGGCTGCCACCAGGGCGCTGCACCGCTGTCCAGATCCGCGCGCCAGGCAAGCACCGACTGGCCGTTGACCTCAATGGGATTGGGGATTGCGCCGGACTCCGTGCCAGCCGCCGCGCGCATCACCTCGCAGCTGGTTGGCCCGAGCAATTCGCACAACGCCACCCGCTCGTCGAGCGCCAATTCGACGTCGTCGGCGATGACATAGCGGTCGAGCGCCTCCAGCAGGGCAGCGCTTCGGGTGCGGTCGGTCCAGAGCGCAACGCCGTCCCCAGTGACGACAACCCGCATGGTGGCGACGATGGCACCCTGAGCATCGCACAGGCAAGCCTGCGCGGATCCCATCGGCACCAGCGCCTTGATGTCCTGGGTCAGCATCGCGTGCAGAAACTTGACGGCGTCGCGTCCCACCACGCGGACCGCCACCAGGTCGTCACGGCCAAAGACGACACAGCCAGTTCGCGCGGCGGCGAGGATCGCGTCGTCGCGGGCGGTCAGATTGCGCATGTTGTGATGTTTCGGCTACTTAGGGCCGAGCTTGAGGGTGTTGGTGGCCCGCGACCGCCAGCGGCCGAATTCGAGGTCGAGCGTTGAAAAGCCGTTGATCGAGAAGCCGGGCACGAAGCCGCGGTCGATGCGCACCCAGTACTGCACCTGCGGGTTGTCGATGAAGACCTGGATGCCTTTTTCCTCGAAATCGGGCAGCAAGAAGTGGGTAATCTCCGGCCCGACGTAGATCCACCAGAACGGAAAGCCCCAGCCAGACTTGGGGTTGAGGTTGCCGTCGAGGTGGACCCGCGAGAACGACGGCGTGGGCCCCGGCTCGACCGACCATTCGACCGGCACGGCACCGGACAGCCCGGTATTCGGCAACGGCTTGTCGATGGTCGGCACGGTCAAGAACGGCCCCAGCCACAGGCCCGGCTCGCCCACCAGCACGGCGCTGCCATCGGGCAGAATCGCCCCGGTGCTCGGCCGCAAGTCCAGGCGCTCGGTCGACTCGTCAAACACGCCTTTGGCGTCCAATCGGTACACGTGGCCTTCGCGGTCGGCGATGAGCAGCGCGTCGTCGGGCAGTGCGACCACCGCGCGCAGCGGCTTGTAGGTCGGCGTGACGGTTCCGGCCGGCCACGCGCTCAGCCACAGCCCCTTGCCGTTGCCACTGACCAGCACCGGGCCGTCGCCGGCCGGCTTGTCGCCGACAATGAAAAAGGTGCCTTTGCGCCAAGCGATTGCGTGCAACGCGACCGACGCGATCTTGGTGGACTTGGCGGTGCCGCCGCTGGCGAGATCGACCGCGACCACCCAACCGTCGTCCCCGACTGCGACCGCGAGGTCGGAACTGCACGCCACGGACCGCAGCGTCGATTTGCCGAGATCCGGCAGTGCCTTGGCCTGCCAGGTGCCATCGGTGTCGACGAGCAGCGTCGCCGCCGCGCCGACAGCGACCCTTGCGCCCGCGCCATGGCACACGCCAAGCAGGTCGACCTTGGTTCCGCTTGCTTCCGCCCAAACCTTGTTGCCAAAGATGCGGCGAATCGTGCCGCCAGCGCCCACCATGGTGGCATCGGTCGGCGTGCCTGCCAGCGCCAACGCCGCGGGCGCGCTGGCATAGGGGTCGACGACCGGAGGCAGCCAGATGAGCTGCGGCGAGTCGACCGCACCGCGCCACAGCCCGCCGTTCTTGCCGAGCACCAGAACTTTGCCATCGGTACCGGCCACCACGCCGGTCAGCGCCTGATTCACGCCCAGCGCGTCGTCGGTCGAGGTGCCGTCTGGCTTGCGCAAGCGCAGGTTGGCGTCGCCCGG
>CAXRHS010000603.1:0-7840 GCA_964230235.1 Myxococcota bacterium | reverse complement strand
GCGGATCCGCTCGCGGGTCAAGTTCATGATCGCGCCGACCTCTTCCAAGGTCTGGCCGCCGCGCTCGGCGATGTCAAGTGCACAGGAGTCTTCCATTTCCCAGACTTCGAGTTCCGGAAAATTGACCTTGATGCTGCCAGTGAGCGGATTGACGTCGAGGTACAAGTGGTGCTTGCAGGAAACGTACGGGCACGGCCGCGGCCCATCGACGCACTCGCCGCGGTTGGCGGGTCGGCGATAGTCCATCCATTCGGCGAGCGCGACGCCTTCGGCCACCTCGGCGCGCGTCAGCCGCGTCGCCGGGATGGTCAACGACCGGCCGCGCTTTTCGTCTCCGCCGTCGCGTTGTGCCATGGCGTCCCCCGAACCGCTGGATGGGCGCAGCGTCTGGGCAGGCGCGCCCTTGGCGGCTGCCGGCCTGGTCCGCGCGACCACCGGACTGCGGGCAGGCTGGGCGAATCCGCCCTTGGCGACAGGCTGACCTGCGCCATCCCGCGCAACTGCCGCGCGCTGACGACCGTCGGGCGCGACCGGGCGATTGTGAACCAAGTCGGCGGCGTTTGTCGCGGGGTAACCATGTGCCCGGCCAGCAGTGGCGGCGGTCGATGCTGTCGTCGCAGCGCGCGGTGCGCTTTGGCCTGGGTTGGCGGCGGCGGCGCTGGACTCCATTCGCAGCCGTTCGGCCAGCTCGCGCAGACCTTGCGCGCGCGCCCACGCCGAACCGGAATCGCGGCGCGCTCCACCGCCCTCGCTGATTTCGGGTTGCAGGTCTAGGGCTTGCATGGTTGCCATGGTCTCGCTCCTTGTCGCGTCGGGGGATCGGCTCGCCGGTTTGCCAAAGGGCAGGCAGTCGCACACACACCAGGCCCCGCGAGCGGAAGGAACCGCTGCCCTGGGCCTTCGGTGCGCGATCAACTCGCCGCTTGGGGGCTGGCGTCGTCGGCCAGGCGATTGTGGCCCAACTTGAAAAAGTTGACAAGCATCAATAAGGCCGCGGTCGGCCTTGGCTCAGCGGAGACAGCAGGTAATTCAAGGTGCTTGGCGTGAGCCCTCCGATTCGGCATCTGCGCGGCGAGCAGTTTGAAGCGCCTGAAGACGCGCATTGTCGGCGGCGTCCAGGGCGCACGCGTGCGCAATGTGCCAGATCGACTAGATGTCGATCGTCTAGTCACTGCGCGACGGACTTGATCAACAGCGATCGCATCTACCGCATGATCACGGGGTGTGAATAGAAATACGTTAGAAGTAAACACGAATTTGAAAACGTTGCGCGCCGCCCTGTGGAAAACTGGTTCAGCAGGCCCTCCAGCGAAACTTGATATTCATCACCTGCCTGCCGCGCGACCGAAAAACCCTCGACAAATAGCAAGCAGCATTGATGTGCAAATGTTCAGTATGCGATCGTCGATGGCGAATGAAGCCTGGACTCGTCCGCCTCTCCGTGTTGCGAATGGGCAGACTCTGTTGGCCACTGACCGCGCGCCGGTCGGGCCAGCGCGGCGAGGACCGGCGCACCGCCTGCGCGCAAGCCCGCCAATCCGCACAGGGCGCGACCCCATCGCTTCGCGATCGGCGCTGGTCTTGGGCGCCGCGTGACGATCTCATGACCCGGCGGTTTGGCGGATCGCGGGCTCCGACTGCTGTAACCTGTCAAAACTGAAAACCAATGCCAATGTCGCGCTGCGGAAGGGCAAAGTCGGACCGATTTGCTCGCACTTGCGCGACTTGCGCGGTCGGCCCAAAATCGCTTTCGGCCGGCTGGTGGCTTGTCGCGCCAACGCCGAGGTGGTCGGCCGGGCCCGCGCCGATGTGCGGGTGCTGCCGTCCTGCAGTTCCACGCGCACACGAGCGCGACGGTTTCAAGCGCGTCCTCAACTCAATCGGTTCGCCCAAATAGGAGACTTCCATGCACAACGACAACTCGCGCCGCCAGTTCTTGACCCGCCTGGGCATTGGCGCCCTGGTCGCCAGCGGCGCGGCCGCCCTTGCGGCGTGTGGCAAAGGCGGCGGTGGCGCACCGACCGCGTGCACCGATCCGACCGGCGGCAGCAAGCCGCAGCGCGACGCGCTCAAGTACGTGGACAACGCCGCCGATCAGACCAAGCGCTGCGATATCTGCGTGCAGTATGTGCCCGGCGAAGGCTGCGGCACCTGCAAGATCTTCAACAATACCGCAGTGGCGCCGGCCGGGACCTGCGACTCGTTCGCCAAGAAGAGCTGATCGCGGAGGGTGGGCCTGGCCGGCGCGCACGGCCAGGCCTGCTGCACCGCTTCATTCGCACGCCTGGGTCGGGTCATCTCGCGGTTGTCGCGCGCAGCGCGAATGCAGCGGCGGGCCCGGGCGAAGCCCTGGCGCGGCAGAGCCCTACGGTTTTGGCTCGCTGTCCATGTCGACCCCTGCTCGGCGCTCGCTGCCTTGGCCACGATCGCCTGGCGGCGTCGCCCGCTCGTCGTCGTGCAACATCCGCACGGCTGGCGTAACCAGATCGTCCAGTTGACCCCGGCGAACGGCCCACACGAACGCGGCGACTGCACCGGCCGACATCAGCAGAGCCACCGGAATCATCAAGAACATCATGGTCATGGCAGGGCCCCTTGCGGCTGCTGGAGTGTCAAGGCCTTTGGTGTCTGCGCCTGAGCGCCCGCCTGGCCAGTCGGCAGGTCGTCGCGAAACCCGCGACCGCGCAGGGCAATCGACACCACGGTCAGCGACGACAGCGGCATCAGCACCGCGGCGACCAGTGGGCTGAGCCAGCCGGCCATCGCCAGTGCGATACACAACGCGTTGTAGGCGAGCGACAGTGCGATTCCCAATCGAATCGCTTGCAGCGTACCGCGCGCACCAGCGGCGAGGTCGGCCACCGCCTGGACGCCGGGACGAGTCAAGAACACGTCGGCCGCGCGCAAGCTGGCCTCGGCACCGCCGTGCACATGGATGCCGACCGTTGCCGCCGCCAGTGCCGCGGCGTCGTTGACGCCATCGCCCACCATGACGACGGGGCCACCTGCGGCGGCCTGCGCGATGGCCTGCAGCTTGCGCTCTGGTGTGGCGTCGCCTTCGGCCAGGCTCGGGTCGATCCCGAGTGCGCGCGCGACGGCGGCGACGGTGGCTCCGTGGTCGCCAGACAGGATCCGCGGTTGCCAACCTGCTTGGGCCAAAGCCCTCAGCGCTTCGCGGGCGTCAGGCCGCACGGCATCGCCCACCGCAACCGCGGCTCGCATCACGCCGTCGACGGCCACAGCCACCGGGGTGTGCCCGGCTTCGGCCCAGCGCGCGCAGGCCGCCAGTAGTTCGGGATCGCCGGCCGTTCTTTCTGCGAGCCAGGCCGGTTTGCCGACCAGCACCTGGTGGTCCGCCACGGTTCCCGCGATGCCTTGGCCTGCAGTCGCCTCGACGTCCCAAACCGGTTGAACCGCGCCCAGGGTGCGCAGCGCGGCAGCCAGCGGGTGCGAGGACTCTGCCTCCAGCGCCGCGGCCCACAGCAATGCCTGGCTGTCGCCACACTGCGCCACGATCGTCACGCGGCCCTGGGTCAAGGTGCCGGTCTTGTCAAAGTAGATGGTGCCCTTGCCGCCCAGCGCCTCCAACGCATCGCCACCCTTGACGTAGATGCCTTGCCGCGCGGCGCGCCCAAGCGCAACGTGGACGGCGAGCGGCGTCGCCAGGCCGAGCGCGCACGGACAGGTGGCAACCAGCAACGCCACCGTGTGGTCAAGGGCCACGGTCGGGTCGATGGTCAGCCAGATCGCCGCGGTCACGGCAGCCAGCCCGAGCACCAGGAGCACGAAGCGGCCGACGATCGCGTCGGCAAGGGCAACGATGGGCGCTTTGCGCTGCAGGGCCTCGTCGACAGCATGCAGCAGTTGGCCCATCCGCGTCTTTTCGCCGGTGCTGGTCGCCCGCACAACCACGCGAGCACCCAAGTTGGTGGTTCCTGCGAACACCGGGTCGCCCGCGCTGACCTCTTCGGGCCGCGACTCGCCGCTCAGCACCGCGCGATCGACGGTCGAGTGGCCGAGCAGGACCACGCCGTCCACCGCAAATGACTCGCCGGCGCGCACCGCGACGAGGTCGCCGGGTATCAGGCTTGCCTGCGGCACCTCGCGCCCGGGCGACTGCAGATCGTCGACCTTGCACGCAAAGCCAGGGGCGAGGCTGAAAAGCAACTCAGCCACCCGCTGCGACTTGCGCCGCTGTAGCGTCTGCAGCAGCCGCCCGGCCAGCAGCAGAAAGATGAGGGAAGCCACCGAGTCGAACCACACTGGACCGTCACCGCGAACGACGTTGTGCAGGCCGCCGCCATAGCCGGCCAGCAGGCCCAGCACGATTGGCACGTCCATGTGCAGCCGCCGCACCGCCCACGCCGCGCGCACGCCCTCGTAGAAGGGGCGCGCCGCCCACAGCAGCGATGGCAGGGTCAGGACCGCACAGGCGACACGCAAGTACTGCGTCGTGGCGGCGTCCATGTCGGCCCAGGCGCCGACGTAGTCGGTGACGCTGAGCATCATCACATTGGCGGAGATGGCCCACGCCACCCCGCCGCGCAGCAGCAGTTCGCGCACTTCGCGGTCGCCGCGGTCGTCGGTCCGGCCCGCGTGCGGCGGGTAGCCAAAGCGGTCCAGCCTGCGCGCGATGGCCGACAGCGCAACTTGCTGCGGCCGCCAGCGGATGTGAACGGTCGCGCGCGGCAGGTCCAAGCGGCTTTCCAGAACACCTGGCAACACGTGCGGCAGCCGTTCGACGATCCAGACGCAGGCTGCGCAGTGCACGCCGTCAAGCACCAGCGCCACGCGGCTGCTGTCGGGCATGGTTTCGACGTGCAGGCCGGCAAAGGCGGGGTCGTCGAATTCGCCATAGTCGCGGCCGGTCGACAGGGCAGGGCGAGGCTGCACGGCACAGGCCTGCCGCGCGGCATAGAACTGCTCCAGGCCGTCGCTGCGCAGGGCGCAAAACACCGTTTCGCACGCGGCGCAACAGAACTGCGGCGACTCAGCCGCCGTGGATCCACCAACTGGCAGGCCGCAATGGGCGCACGCCGCCGGTTGGGCCGCACTACTGGTCATGGCAGCACGCTTGAGGGCCGGCATTTGCGGCGGCCATGGGCTGCGCCCGCTGCGCAATGGCGAGGACACCCACCACCACCAACGCTGCCGCTGCCAACGTGGGAACGTGACGGCGCAGCGGGCCAGCCAGCGACTGCACGCCCTGGCCCAGCGCCGCCAGCATGGGCAGGGTGCCGGCCCAAAAGGCAGCCATCGCCAGTGCGCCGCGGCCGGCTGACCCCGTGCCTGCGGCCGTGACGACGAATGCGTACAGCCACCCGCACGGCAGAAGCGCCGACGCCAGACCCAGGGTTCCAGCGCGCAACTGGGCGGGTTGGTTGCGCAACTCGCGCATCGTCGCGCCATACAGGGCCGCCAGGGCCGGCCAGCGCGGCGCCCTCGGCATGGGTACGCCTGCCGCGGTCAGCAGGCCCCACGCACCCCAGGCGATCATGCCGCCCCCGGCCAACACCGCCGCCACCTGCGTCCAGCCTTGGGTCTGGCCGGCCAGGTCGATGCCGCGGCCAACCTGGCCTGCCGCGGCACCGAGCAAGACATAGATCGCCAGTCGGCCGGTGTGGTACGCGGCGGACGCGGACCAGGCTGTGGCAAGGTGCCGCATGATGCGTGCCAGCAGCGTGGCGTGGGCCTCGGCATGCGGCGTTCGGAACCCTTCGCTGCGGGTCAAGCCGGCGCGGACAGAAGGGGCGGCGCCGACCGCGAATGCGACCAGCCCGCCACACATGCCGGCGCAGTGCACACTGCCAAGCAGGCTCGCGCCGAACACGGTCCACACCAAGGTCCACATGCGGCACCTACCGATGGACGTCGCGGCGAAGCGTGGTGGTAAAGCGCTGACCACCCGCGCGAACCTCGACCGCAAAAGCGTGCAGGCCATCCGACTGCAGTCCGCGCAACGCGACGGGGGCCCGACCTTGTGCATCGGTGATCGCGGCACCCTGTGCGCTTTCTGCCGGCCGCGCATTGTGGCGGGCGCGGACCAGCAGGTCTGCGTTGGCCAGCGGTTTGCCGAATTGGTCGCGCGCGGCCACGGTCAACACGACGCCTTGGGCCGTCAAGCGATCTGGCTCTGCCGCGACCTGCCAAGCGAGCGCGCCGTTGGTGCGTTGCTGGTCCATTTCGGCGTCCCAGGCCACGGCGCGCTTGTAGTAGTCGCGTTCGACGGCCAGACCCGGATCGTGCAGCGCCTTGGCGATGAGAAAGGCATGCGCGGCCACCGGAATGACGAGCAACCCGACAACCAGCAACGGCCACTGCCAGCCGCGCCCAGCGCGCCTGCCGTCGCGCAGGCTTTGGGCGACGACGCGGCCAGCCTCACCGACGAGGTTGTCGGTGCCGGTCAGCGACGGGTCAACCGGTGCGCGCGTGGATGAAGTTGTCATGACACCCCTGCCTGGATCCCTAGTTGGGTCCCAAAACCGTGAAGCTGTGCAGCTTGTCGTAGCCGGCGCGGTCGTCGACGCGCACCTGGATCTGCCGTTTGCCGCGCACCAGGCCGGCCGGCGCGACGAGGAAAAGGTTTTGCGTCTCCGTGCCACCTTTGGCGACCGGCAGCGGATTGCGCGGGGCGACCAGCTTGAGTGCGGCCTCGCCGGCGATGGCGATGTGGTAGAGCCGATCGGCGCCGCTGTGGTTGTCGATGCGCAACCGCATCAGGTTGGTGACCTCGCCCGCCGCTTGAACCGTGTACGGCGCGCCGATGCCGCGGACCAACGTCACTTCAGCGGTGCCGCGACCGGCGATTGCCCACGCCAGCAGGCCCGCGACGATGCAGATGGCGACCGGGTACAGGATGGTGCGGGCGCGCAACTTGCTGACCGCCGGTTGGCTCGCGCCGACGCGCTCGAGCGCGGCTTGCGACGTATAGCGAATCAGGCCGGCCGGCTTGGCGACTTTGGCCATCACGGCGTCGCAGGCGTCCGCGCACTGGGCGCAGGCGATACACTCCAGTTGAAAGCCGTCGCGGATGTCCAAGCCGGTCGGGCAGGTGCGCACGCAGGCGCCGCAGTCGACGCAATCCCCTTTGGCGGGTTCGGCGCCAATGCGCAATTCTGTGGCTTTGCGAAGCTTGCCGCGCGGTTCGCCGCGACCGGCGTCGTAGGCGATGATCAGTGACTGTTTGTCGATCAGCACGGACTGCAAGCGCGCGTACGGGCAGGCCACCACGCACATCTGCTCGCGAAACCACGCGAAATCAATCATCATCAGCAAAGTGACCACCGCAACGACCGCAAAGCCGTGGGGATGCTCGGTCGGCGGTCGGGTTGCCCATTGCAACACCGTATCTACTGGCACGAAGTACGCCAGAAAGACGTTGGAGAGCGTGAACGAAATCGCCAGAAACACTGCCCACTTGACGAGCCGCCGCCACGGGACTGCCTGCGCGTCAATGGCGCGTTGTTGCTTGGGCTTGCCCTCGATCAGGCGCTCCAGCGGCCGGAACACGAATTCCAGGTAGACCGTTTGCGGGCAGCCCCACCCGCACCAGACCCGGCCGTACAGCGCCGTGAGCAAGAACACACCCAGAAACAGGCCGATGAGGAACAACATCAGCAGCAAGGTGTCGGTGGCGTACAGCGTAGCGCCAAACAGGCTGAGTTCGCGCCGCGCAAGGTCGAACAGCACCGCTTGCCGGCCATCGACCGTCATGCGCGGCAAGGGCACGAACAGCGCGATGAGCAGGCAGCCGACCAGGCGCCGCCGCGACCCGTAGTCGCCGGGTGCCACGGTCGGGCGCAGCCATCGCCGCGAACCGTCCTGGTTCAGGGTCGACAGC
>CAXRHS010000602.1:0-5042 GCA_964230235.1 Myxococcota bacterium | reverse complement strand
AACTGCGATGGCCTGACCGACGAGGGCCTCGGCAACGCCCCGTGCAGCAAGGCCAACGCCAATGGCACCTGTTCCGGCACCCTGACTTGCGCCTCGGGCAAAGGCGCCTGCGATGCCCCCGAGCCCGCGACCGAGACCTGCAACGGCAAAGACGACGACTGCGACGGCCAGGTCGACGAAGCGGCCTGCAACGACGGCAACGGCTGCACCGAGGACGCCTGCAACCTCGGCATGGGCGGCTGCGTGTTCGCCACGGTCACCAAGCCTTGCGACGACGGCGATGTGTGCACGTACGAAGACCTGTGCAAGGTCGGCTTGTGCGGCGGCATCGGTGTATCGTGCGACGACGGCGACCCCTGCAGCTTCGATTCGTGTTCGGCGGCTGGTTGCGCGCACAAAGCCACGCCTGGCGGCCCCTGCGACGACAGCAACGCTTGTACGGGCGGCGACCTGTGCGCCGCTGGCGGCAGCGGCAAGCTGCAGTGCACAGGCGTAGCCCTGGCCGACGGCGCCACCTGCAGCGACGGCACCGTCTGCACCATCGCGGCCGCGTGCACCGCCGGCAAGTGCATCGCCACCCAAAGCAAATGCGACGACGCCAACCCGTGCACCGACGACGGTTGCGACGCGCTGCAAGGCGGGGTGGCGGCGTGCAAGCACTTCTACAACGCCGCGGCGTGCAACGACGGCAACGCCTGCACGCTGGGCGACGGGTGCCTGGGCGGCAAGTGCATCGGGCTCGGCAAGCTGCCGTGCGACGACGAAAACCCCTGCACCGCCGACGCGTGCGATGCCAAGACCGGTTGCAAGCACGCGCCCAAGGCTGGCGCCGCCTGCACCGACGGCGATGTGTGCACCGTCGGCGACGCCTGCGAACTGACCGCAACCGGCGCGGCGTGCCAGGGCCAGCCGATGGTCTGCGACGACAAGAATCCTTGTACAGCGGACAGTTGCGATGCCAAGTCGGGCTGCACCAAAGCGGCGAAGGGCGGGCCGTGCGAAGACGGCGACGCCTGCACCAAAGGCGACTATTGCGCGGGCGGCCAGTGCCAGGCCGGCACATTTGGTTGCGGCGAGTGCACCGCCACCAGCGACTGCGCCGCCAAGGAAGACGGCAACCTGTGCAACGGCACCCTGTTTTGCGAGAAGATCACCCACACCTGCCAGGTCGACCCCGGCACGGTCATCCAGTGCCCGCCGCCGATTGGCAATGGCGCCGAGTGCGTCAAAAGCCAGTGCGACGCCAAAAGCGGCAAGTGCGCCATCGCCCCGACCAACGACGGCGGCGGGTGCAACGACGGCAACGGCTGCACCAGCGGCGACGCCTGCAAGCAGGGCAGCTGCATCGGCAAGTACGGCGCGGCGGCGTGCGACGACAACAACCCCTGCACCCAAGACGTGTGCGACGCCAGCAAGGGCTGCACCTCCTCGCCGTTGGATGGCGTCAGTTGCAGCGACGGCAATTCGTGCACCGTCAGCGACGCTTGTGCCGCTGGCCTGTGCAAGCCGGGCGCGAGCTTGCCCTGCGACGATGCCAATCCGTGTACGGCCGACGGCTGCGATCCCAAGGCCGGCTGCGTCCACAACAACAACACGCTGCCGTGCGACGACGGCAACGTCTGCACCGACGGCGACGTCTGCAAAGCCGCCGTGTGCACGCCCCAAAAAGCCCTGGACTGCGACGACAACAACCCCTGCACCATCGACAACTGCAACGCCAAGACCGGCTGCGCCCACGCCAACAACCAGGGCATCGGCTGCAACGACGGCAACGCGTGTACCAGCGGCGACAAGTGCAACGGCGGTCAGTGCTTGGGCGCGGGGCAACTGCCGTGCAGCGACGGCAACGCCTGCACCGACGACGCTTGTGACCCCAAGGCCGGCTGCACGTTTGCGCCCAACAGCTTGCAGTGCAACGACGGCAACGCCTGCACCGACGCGGACACCTGCGGCGGCGGCGCGTGCAAGTCGACCAAGCCCACCAACTGCGACGACAGCAACAGCTGCACCCAGGACCTGTGCGACCCCGCCAAAGGCTGCGTGTACCAAAAGCTCGTCGACGGTACGGTCTGCAACGACGGCGATTCGTGCACGCAAAGCGACAAGTGCAGCAACGGCATCTGCCTGGGCGGCCCCAAGCTGGTCTGCAACGACGGCGAGCCGTGTACGACCGACAGCTGCGACCCCAAGAAAGGCTGTGTCTACACGGCCCTGCCCGACGGCGACCTGTGCAACGACAACAACAACTGCACCAGCGACGAAGCTTGCCTCAAGGGCAAATGCACCCCAAAAGGCAAGAAGGACGCCGACGGCGACGGCCACCTGCCGACCAGTTGCGGCGGCGACGACTGCGACGACAACTGCGCGACCTGCTTTCCTGGCCAGGTTGAGGTGTGCGACGACTTTGACAACGACTGCAAGGCGGGCGCCGACGACGGCTGCGACGACGACAACGACGACTGGTGCGACAGCAAGATGCAACTTGGCAAAGGCCCCGCCAACCCCAAGACCTGCACCAAGGGTGGCGGCGACTGCGAAGACACCAAAAGCGCCATCAACCCCGGCGCCACCGAAAAGCTCGAAGTGGACATCGACCACAAGATCCAGCTGAGCGTGCCGCAATACAGCTACAACCCGGCCACCGGTCCCAACCTCAAGGTCGCCAACGACGGCACCCAATGGTTGGCCAACAAGGCGCAGAGCAATGCCCTCGGGCAGAGCCTGAACTTGCTGTACGTGTGGTCGCGCGAGGCGGGCAACCCGCACTGGGTGCGCGCCGCGGTCGATGAAAAGACCGACGTCGGCGCCCACGCGCTCGCCATCGACAGCCAGGGCGTGCCGCACCTGGCGTACCAGGACCTCAAGAACAAGGCCGTCCGCCACGCCTGGCGCACCAACCAGGGTTGGTTCAGCGAACAGGTCGAGACCAAGGCCGGGATCGGCGATTTCGTGGCGATAAGCGGCGGGCCGGGCGGGCTGGTGCACATTGCCTACTACGACAACAGCACTGGCGACTTGCGCTACGCCAACAACGACGGCGGCAAGTGGACGCCGGTGGTCGTGGACGCCAAGAACGACGTCGGGCAGTTCGTCGCCATCGGCGTGTACGCTTCGGGCGCGGTGCACCTGGCCTACCTGGACTACACCAACCAGGACTTGCGCTACGCGACCGACGAGAACAGCCCCGGGGTATTTTCAGCCAAGATCATCGAGGGCGCCGTCAATGCTGCCGGGTTCTACGCCTCGCTGGCGCTCGACAACGCCGGCAAGGTCCACATCAGCCACTACGAACTGGTCGGCAGCGACCTGCTCTACACCACCAACCTGACCGGCGCCTGGAAATCGGAAATCGTCGAACAGACCGGCACCGTCGGCCAGTACACCAGCCTTGCCACCAGCGCCGCCGGCAATATCCACATCAGCTACGTCAATGTCGACACCGGTCAGGCGCGCTTTGCCATCGGCAAGCAGGGGTCGTGGACGACCTCGCAACTGGAGCCGGTGCAAAAGGCGACCTCGACCGCAGTAGCAACCTGGGGCACCGAGGTGTACGTGGCCTTCAACAGCCAGAACAACGGCAACTACTACGAGCGCGTCAAACTCGGCACCCGCCAAGGCACCACGTTTTCGCTTGAATACGCCGACCGCGGCGTGACCAGCGAGTGGTGCCAGGGCGGCATGGTCGGGTGGGCCGGCCCGCGCGCCCCCAAGCTCGGCATCGGCGATCCGGTCGGCGTGGGGCTGGCGTACGGGGCGCAAGTCGTTGCGCGCTGGCTGGGCAATGCCTACGAGTGGCGGCTATTCCAAGTGCCGAACGCGGTGCGCGCCGGGTCGATGGCGGTGACCCAGGGCGGCGGTTGGCACGCGTGCGGAACCGTGACCGCAACCACCGGCTACTCGCCCAAGGGCATGGGCTACGCCAGCGGCACCTGGAGCGCCAACAACCCGATCCTGACGGTCGATCCGAGCACGCAAGCGCTGACACCCTGCTCGATCGCGATGGCCGGCGACGGCACCGCCCACTTGACCTGGTACGACGCCGGCAACCAGGTCATGCGCTACGCGCGGGTCAAATCGGGCGTCGCCTCGACCACCGAGATCCCCGACCCGTCGTTTGGCACCGGCGGCACGCAGGAACTGTCGATTGCGCCGAGCGGCCAACTGGTCGCCGTCTACGGAGGCAAGAACGTGCGCATGGCGACCCGAATCGGCACCGACAATTGGGTCATCAGCACGTTGGTGGCCGAGGTGGCCCTGGACGTCGCGCTGGCCATCGATGCGGCCGACGTCCGCCACGTGCTGTACCGCAAGCCAGCCGCGTCGCCCGCACCCGAAAAGGTGATGTACATGGTGTGGAAGGCCGGGACGTGGAGCGAGCCTGTGCAGGTCGCCTCCGGCGGGTCGGGCGGCCAGTACGCGGCCGGCCTGGGACTGACGGTCGACGAAAACGGCGCACTGCACGCGCTGGTGCCGTCCCAGAACCTGTACCTGACCACGGCGTTTGGCGCGTGGAGTCCAACGACGCTGAACTTGAATCCCTACCAGGGCCAGTATGGCGGGTCGGCGGCGGTGGCACTGGTCGGCAAGCGGGTGCTGCTGGCGGGGCTGACCGGCAGTTGTACGCAAGAAACCGGTTTCTTGATGGGGCTGACCTACCAGAACCTGGTCGACGACAACTGCGATGGCAAGTAGGCGGAAGGCGTAGCGGGCAGCGCCTGACCCCAGACCTGTCCGCAACGGTCGGCGCAGCACCCTTTGGGTGTTTCGCCTACCCCGGCGCCAGCACCACTTCAACACAGCGGCCAGGGTCCATGACCCGTTGTGCCGCGCGCAGCACTTCTTCGGCGCTGACCGCCAGCAGGCTCTCGATCTGGCCGCGGTAGGCCTTGCGGCCCAGTCCGTACAGCTCGTTCAGGCACAAGGTCGCTGCCCGCGAACTGCGCGGCTGCAGCCCGATGGCGATGCTGCCGGCCAGGCTTTGCTTGGCGCGGTCCAGTTCCTCTTGGCCGACGAGCACCTGACGGATGCGGTCGACCTCGGCG
>CAXRHS010000601.1:0-4163 GCA_964230235.1 Myxococcota bacterium | reverse complement strand
ACCAAGATCAAGGGCCGCTTCAAGACGCAAATCACTTTGGCCAGCGCCGACGTGCAAGAGGTGATTCAGCGGCGGCTGCTGGCCAAGCGCGAGGCGGAACCCGCCGTGCTCACCGAAGTGTACGACCGCGAAAAAGACAATCTGGCCACGCTGTTTCGCTTTGGCGACGGCTCGCTGCAGCTCAAGTCGTGGCGCGGAAGCGACGAGTTTTGTGCGCTGTACCCCTTCAACCCGTACCAAATGGCGCTGTTCCAGACCGCCATCATGGCGCTGTCGCAGCACGACCAGTTCACCGGCCGCTACTTGTCGGTGGGCGAGCGCTCCATGTTGGCGGTGTTTCAAGACGTCGCCAAGGGCGTCAAAGACCTCCAAGTGGGAACGTTGGCGACGTTTGACATGCTGTACGACGGGTTGGCGCCGTCGCTGCGCGGCGATGTGCAGACTTCCATTAGGCTGGCGGAGCGGCAGCTGGACAAGCTGCCTGTGCGGATACTGAAGGCGCTGTTCCTGCTCAAATGGGCGCCCGGGTTCAAAGCGACCAAGCGCAATGTGGCGATTTTGCTGATCGACAGGCCAGACGTTGCCATCGCCGGCCATGAAAAGGCAGTGGCCGCAGGCCTCGCAGAGCTCGAAGGCCAGTCCTATTTGCAGCGCAACGGCGACGTCTACGAGTTCTTGACCGACAAAGAAAAAGACATCGAAAAGGAGATCAAGGCCACCGATGTCGACGAATCCGAAGTAGCGGGCGAGCTGGTCAAGGTGCTGTTCACGGACACCTTGCGCGATCCGAAAATCCGCTACGAGGCGACGGGTCAAGACTTCAACTACGCGCGCCGCATCGACGACGCTTTGGCTGGGCGCGAGTTTGAGATTGGCGTCAACTTGATCACCACCGAAAATCGCAACCGTGGCAACCTCGCCGCGCTGGTGGCCAGCTACAGCGGCAAGGCGGAATTGGTAGTGGTGCTGCCCGAGAACGACGCGCTGGTTAGCGAGACACGGCAGTACCTCAAGACCCAAAAGTTCGTGCAGCGCCACGCGGGCGATGGCGATCCGACGCGCAAAGCGATTTTGGACCGGCGCGCCGAGCAGAACGCCGGTCGGCGCACGGATACCGCCATCTTGGCGGCTGGGTTGCTAGCTGCAGCCGACGTGTACCTGAACGGCAGCAGGCTCGATGCGCTCGGTCAGGCGGACGCCCGCAGCCGGATGGCCAAGGCCGGTCAGTCGCTCATTGATTTCGCCTACCCGAGCTTGAAGATGCTGCCTGGGACTTATGACGAGGCTGGGCTGACCAAGGTGCTGACGACACGCGACGACTTGCTCGCCAGCGGGGCCCTGGCGCTATCGGAAGCCGAAAACGAGGTGTTCATTTTCGTCAGCCGCAAACGGGATAGCGGCGAGCGCACCACGGCAGCCGACATCGTCAACCAGTTTGGCAAGCGGCCCTACGGTTGGTTGCCGATGGGCGCGCTGACGACACTGGCGCGGCTGTTTCGCATGGGTAAAGTCGAACTGCGCACGACGGAGTTGGTGACCGCGCAAGAGGCAGTGGAGCAACTGCGCAATAGCCGCAACTGGGCAGGCGTGCGGGTGGCGGTGCAAGAGCAGTTCGATGCGACCAAGATCAATGCGCTAAAGCGGTTTCATCAGGAGTTCTTCGACAAGGGCAATACCGGCACCGATGCGCGGTCGGTGGCGGCGCAGACGACCGAGTGCTTGAAGATCGAAGCTGAGGAATTGGAGAAGCTGGCTAAGCAGGAGGACGCGTATGGCTTTCTGAGTGCGGTGAAGGTGCCGCTCGAGCGCGTACAAAGGCTGGCGCAGAAGGATTATAACTACCTGCTCAACAACTTGGCGGCCTACAGCCAAGAGTTGCTTGACGCGAAGGATAACCTGCTGGCGCCGATCAAGGCGTTCATGAACGGCGCCCAGAAGGTGAGCTACGACGAGGCGATTGGCTTGCTCAAGGCCGAAGCGGCCAACCTGACCGAGGTCGCCGACAGCGAACTGCAACCGATTCGTGACATGCAGACTGCGGCGGCGCCGTACAGGGGCAGCTTGGTTCCGGCGGCCAAGGCGGCGGTGGCCAAGGTGCGCGGGTTGTTGGCAGCGCTGTTGAAGGGCGAGCGCGAGGCGGCTACAGCAAAGGTCGAAGAGAAGCGGAAGCTCATCGAAGCGACGCCCGATTTTGCCAAGCTCGACGCCGACCAGCAAGCGCAGGTTTTGGCGCAGACCCAAACGACGCTGGCGGCGATCGCTGCGAACAACGTGCTGACGGGCATTCGCGATCTGGTGCGGGTGTACAGCGAACGGCACTTCAACGCGCAGTTGGATCTGGCGAGCAAACTGGCGACGCCGCCGCCCGAGCCGGAGCCGCAGCCGCCGACGCCTGCGCCGACGCACGACGACAGCACGGGCGGCTTGCCGGTTCCAGCGCCGCGGCCTCCCGCGCCTGCGCCCGCGCCGCGCGTCATCCATGTGCCGCTGCGGCAGCTCAAGTTGACCGGTGCGCCGGTGATTGTGGCCAGCGACGCCGAATTGGATCAATATCTTGCCGCCCTGCGCACCGCCATCGCCGGCGAGCTCAAGAAGGGCAACCGGGTGACCGTATGAACACCGCCGCGCTCGAGAAATTCGCCCCCGCCGTGCGCAATCGGCTGATCGAGGCGGTGGACCGCAAGCTCGATTTCGTGCTGTCGCAGCAAACGCCCGATTTGCGGACAACGTATGCGCGGCAGGTGCGCGAGTTGCGCGAGTTGGAGCGCCAAGGTCGGCAGGCGTTGCTGGAACGGGTGGCGTACACCTGGTTCAACCGCTTGGTGGCGCTGCGGTTTTTGGATGCGCGGGGGTGGCATCCGTTTCACGCCAAGGTGTTGATGCCGGCGACGCCGGGCGAGACTTTGCCGGAGTTGTCGAGTGCGTTTCGCCAGGGCCACTTGCCCGAGGAGCTGAAGAGCTTTACCAAGCCGGCGCGGCTCGAACAGCTGCTCAGCGGAGCCATCCCGTCCGATGATGCCCAGGGCGAGGTGTACCGCGAGTTGGTGTTGGCGGCGTCGCGGTACTACCACCGGTTGTTGCCCGATGTGTTCGAGCGGTTGGATGACGAGACCGAACTGCTGCTGCCGGATGACCTGCTGACGGGGCAGTCGGTGGTGCAAGGGTTCCGCACCGAGATCAGCGATGGCGATTGCGAGACCGTCGAGGTCATCGGCTGGCTGTACCAGTTCTACATCAGCGAAAAGAAAGACGCGGTGATGAAGCGCAAGGCCGCGGTGCCGAGCGAGGACATCCCGGCGGTGACGCAACTGTTCACGCCGCATTGGATTGTGCGGTATCTGGTCGAGAATTCGGTGGGGCGGCTGTGGTTGCTCAACCGGCCGGCGTCGGGGCTGCGGGCCCACATGCCGTACTACATCCAGGGCGAGGCGGAGACGGAGTTTTTGCGGATTGAGGGGCCGCAGGATATCAAGGTGTTGGACCCGGCTTGTGGCAGTGGGCATATGCTCACGTATGCGTTTGATTTGCTGTTTGCGATTTACGAGGAAGAGGGGTATGCGGGTAGTGAGATTCCGGCGCTGATTTTTGGGCATAATTTGCACGGGTTGGATATCTGCCCGCGGGCAGCACAGCTGGCCGAGATGGCGTTGGTGTTCAAGGCGCGGGAGCGGGCGAGGCGGTGGTTTTTGACGGGGGATGTCAAGCCGAGGGTGATGGCGCTGCAGGATGTGGCGTTTGGCGAGGAGGAACTGCGGGAGTATGTCGGGGAATTGAAGCTGGCGAAGGTGTTTACCCAGCCGGTGATGAAGCTGCTGGGGCAATTCGAGCAGGCGACGACGTTTGGAAGTTTGATTCAGCCTTGCGTGGACGAGGGTACGGTTGCCGGGGTGCTGGCGGAGGTGGAGCGGAAGGAGGTCGGTGGGGGCTTGTTTTTGCGGGAGGTGCATAGGCGGGTCGTGAGGGTTTTGCGGCAGGCGGAGATGTTGGGGCAGAGGTATTCGGTGGTTTTGGCTAATCCGCCGTATATGGGACGACAAAGCATGAGTCCGCCGGTCAGCAGTTTTCTTGACGAACGATACCGAGATGGCAAGTCAGAACTCATGACGGCATTCATGGTTCGACACCCTGGCATATGCCAGCACTTCGGCTTTTTTGCCTGCGTC
>CAXRHS010000600.1:0-3375 GCA_964230235.1 Myxococcota bacterium | reverse complement strand
GGTTCGGCGCGTGTTGCGGCGCGGCGTGCGCCGCCAGGGCGCGCACCTGCAGTTGACGGCCAGTCCCGCGGCCGGCATGCCGGCCCGACCCCGCCGTGCCATCGCCGTCGGGCGCGGCGCCGGTCATGCGCCGGCGCGGGCGCGCCTGCGCCGCCTGGTGCGCGCAGCGTTTCGGGCGCTGCGGGGCGGGTGGCCTGCCGATGCGCAGTGCCTCGTTTCGGTCCGCGCGCCGTGGCCGCATGCGCGTCTGCAGGACTTGTGCGACGAACTCGCGGCGCTGGCCGTGCCGATGTTCGGCCAGTGGCCGCCGGTCGAGCGCCCGCAGCGGCGGCGGCGGTGATCGCGATGGCGCCGCGGCTTGGTCTTGATCGACCCATCGCCTGGTTGCTGGCGCGGCCGATCGTCGCCTATCAGCGCTGGGTTTCGCCGTGGCTGCCGCCGGCGTGCCGGTTTGAGCCATCGTGCTCTCACTATGCGCTGTGGGCGCTCGCCACCCACCGGCCGCCGCGGGCGCTCGCGCTGGTGGTGTGGCGCTTGTTGCGCTGCCAGCCGTTGTGCGCGGGCGGTGTCGACTGGCCGCCGCCCGGTCCGCACGGCGACGCTGCCCAACTGGCTGACCCACGCCTGCTGGCGACCAGAGGATGAAGACCTTGCCAACTGCAATTGAATCGGCACAACGGTGGTGGGTGTGGCTTTTGGCCAGCGCCGTTGTCGCGGCACCCGGCCCCGCTTGGGCCCAGGCGACCGCGGCTCCAGCTCCGACCCCAACCACCGACCCGACCCCAGCGCCAACGCCAACGCCAACGGCAGCGCCGATGGCGATCACCTTGACCACCGCCGCGCCCGCCTTGTCCGCCACGCCGTCCACCGCGCCCGCCGCATCGGTCCCCGCTGGCGGGCCGCCGCGCTGTCGGCCCGATCTGGAAGCGGTCGTCCTGCAGTCGGCCAGCGTGCGCTGGTCGATCTCGCCGTGCCTGGGCGGGATGCAGGCGGCGACGTTGCTTGACCCGCAATTTCAGGTTCCGGGCCGCACCGCGCCGCCCGGTGCACCCGACTGGGCCAAAGCGCGCTTTACCAGCCCAAGCCTGGACTTGGTCGAAACCTGGGATGCCCGCTGGGATCCGTTTCGCGAGGTGCTGGTGCGCGCCCAGGTCGCGGGCAGCGTGACTGACGCGCGCACGGGCGCCGTGGTGGCGCCCAGTGTCAAGGCGCTCGCCGATCGCGACCCAGTGTGGGGCGTCGCGCGCAAGACCGACCAGGAAGTGGTGCTGGTGTGGCCGGATCCGGCGCGGCTGCGCAGTCCGCTCTACCTGGCCAAGACCTGGCGGGTGGTCGGCCCCGACCAGCCGTATTCGCTGCACTTGCAGGTTACCGCGGTCAACCTCTCGGCCGAACCCGCCGAACTGGTGGTGGCGCACGACGTCACGTCGTGGCAGCGACCCGACGCCGAGACCGGCGGCATCGCAGCACTTTTCGGCGCTCCGCCCGACCTGAAGGGCACCGCATTCCAACTGGGCGACAGCGCTCGCCACCTCGACAGCCACGGCTTGCCCGACGCCGAGGTGGCGGACCGCACGGCGGTGGGCTTGCCCGGGTGGGTCGGCACCGAGTCCCGCTACTTCTTGCTGGCTTCGGCGCCTGTCGATGGCTTTGCGGCCAACAACGATGTGCGCATGCAAAGCACCGCGGCCGGGGTGCTGGTCAGCCGCTTGACGCTGGCACCCGCGACGCTGCAGGCCGGTGCCGGCCAGTGCGTGCCGAGCTGGCTGGGCGCGACGGCGGCACCGGTTTGCCCAGGTGAACCGGGCAAATACGCGCACACCTGGCGCTATGCGCTGTACACCGGACCCAAGGACCACGATCGCCTCGCGGCCTTTGGTCACCAGGCGGTGCAGGCGCTGGACTTCGGCTGGTTTGGCGCGATCGCGCTGCCGATGCTTTTCGTTCTGCACTTTGGCCACCAGTGGACCGGCAGCTGGCCGGTTGCGATCTTGCTGCTCACACTGCTGGTCAAGGTGCTGCTGTGGCCGATCACCGCCAAATCGATGAAGTCGATGAAGCAGATGGCGCGGCTCAAGCCCGAACTCGACAAGCTGCGCGCGGACCACGAAGCGCGCGCCAAGAAGCTCGGTAAGCCGGCCGACCCGCAAGAACTGAACAAGGCGACTTTCGAACTGTACCGCCAGCACGGCGTCAACCCGGTTGGCGGCTGTTTGCCGCTGTTGCTGCAGATGCCGATCTACATCGCGCTGTACCGCAGCATCAACGCGTCGGTGTCGCTGTACAACCAGCCGCTTTTCGGTTGGATCGGCGACATGACCCAAAAAGACCCGTATTACGTGCTGCCGCTGGTGCTGGGCGCGGTGATGTTCGTGCAGCAAAAGATCACCCCGCAGGCGGGCGGCGATCCGGCGCAGCAAAAGATGATGCTGTACTTCATGCCGGTGCTTTTTACCGTCATGATGCTCGGCCTGCCGAGCGGGTTGACGCTGTACATTCTCATCAACACCGTGCTGTCGGTGGCGCAAACCTGGGCGATCCAGCGCGGCGACACCCCGCCGGCGGCGCCGGCAGCGGCCTAGCCTCGCAGCAGGCCGTTGCGCGCGTCACGCCCAGGCGCGCATGCTTTGACTCGAGCGCCGTCGGCGCCAACCACAGGACGCGATGACCGAACAAGCCCCCACCGTCACCGACGAAGAACTGGCAACGGACGCCGCGGAAGCTGACGACGACGAAGGGTCGGGGTCGCTGCGGCTGCACGTGTCGAACGAAGAAAAGGTCGAGATCGCGCGCACGGCCGCCGGCCGCATTTTCGAGCTCATCGGCGTCGGATCGCCCGCTGTCGAGGCTGGCTTTGAAGAGGATCAGGTGGTGGTCCGCTTGCGGGAATTGCCGGCCGTGCTATCGGCCAGCGCGGATGCCCGGATCTTGGAGAGCATCCAATTCTTGCTGAACAAAGCCATCAACAAGCTTGCACTGCGGCGGTCGCGGCTGTCGTTGGACGCAGAGGGCTTTCGGCGGCGGCGGCCGGATAACTTTGACGAACTAGGGGCGCTCATCGCCGCGCGGGTCGTCGCCACCGGCAAGGCCATGGCGATCGGGCCGCTCGGCCAGACCGAAATGCGCTTGCTCGGTCACCAGATCGAGCGCGCCGGCGGTGTGCAGGTCAAAATCGAGGGCCCGCACGATCGGCGCCGCATCGTCATCGGACCCAAGGCAGCCGTCGGCGACAGCGCGGACGCGGCCACCGCGACATCCGAAGGCACGGGCCTGGCGGCCAATGGCGTCAAGGCTGTGGCGATCCATTCCGGGCGCGACCGTGAGGAAAACGTCAAGGCCTGGCAGAGTTTCAAATCGGGCGAGGCCAAAATCCTC
>CAXRHS010000599.1:0-8238 GCA_964230235.1 Myxococcota bacterium | reverse complement strand
CAGGTCGTCCGTGCAGGCGTTGTTGTCAGTGCAGACTTGCGGCTTGCCAGGTTTGCACGCGCCCAGCGCGCACAAGTCGTCGGCCGTGCACTTGCTGCCATCGTCGCACGGCTTGGTGTTGTGGGCGTTGACGCAGTTGCCGGTGGCGGTGTCGCAGCTGTCGTCTGTGCAAACGGTTCCATCGACACAGTTCTTGGGCGATCCGGCCTTGCATGCGCCAGCACTGCACGCATCGCCCACCGTGCACTTGTTGCCGTCGTCGCAGTTGGCAGTGTTGGCTACCGCCTTGCAAGCGCCGGTTAGCGGATCACAGGCGTCGCTGGTGCACGGGTTGTTGTCGTTGCACGCGATGGCCGTGCCTTTGCAGACGGCGGCGGCGCAGGCGTCTGCCGACGTGCATTTGTCGCCATCTTCGCAAGCGGCGGCATTGGCCGCGAACACGCATTGACCCGTCGCAGCGTTGCAGGCGTCGTCGGTGCAGACATTGCCGTCTGTGCACAGCTTGGCCGCGCCGGGCTTGCAAGTTCCGTCCTTGCAGCCATCGCCACTGGTGCAGGCGCTGCCGTCGTCGCACGGCACCGTGTTGTTGACGACCGCACAGGCGCCGGTGGCTGGGTTGCAGCTGTCGGTCGTGCAGAGCTTTCCGTCGTCGCACGACTTGAGGCCGGCCCCCACGCACGCGCCGTTCTGACACTTGTCGACGGTCGTGCAAGGATCGTTGTCGTTGCAAGCGTCACCGCCGGGCGCATGGGTGCAGGCGCCGTTGGCCGGGTTGCAGGCGTCGATGGTGCACGGCTCCTTGTCATCGCAGTCCAGTGCGCCGTTACCCTGACACTGGCCGCCTCCACAGGTGTCGTTCAATGTGCACGGGTTTTTGTCGTTGCACGCACCGCCAGCCTTGGTGAAGTTCTTGCACTCCAACTTGCCACCCGAGGAGATGCACTTGTCCTCCGTGCACGCGTTGTTGTCGTTGCAATTCTGCGCCTCGTTGGCGACGGTGCACGCACAGGTCCACTGGCCACCCTTGCAGACACCGCCCGAACAGACCTCGTTGGCGGTACACGCATTGCCGTCGTCGCACGCCGCTGTGTTGGGCGCATAATTGCACAGGCCGTCTGCAGGGTTGCAGCTGTCGGCGGTGCACGCGTTGTTGTCGTTGCACACGGTGGCGACCCCCGGTTTGCAGGCGCCCGCCGCGCAAGCGTCGCCGGCCGTGCACGCATCGTTGTCGGTGCACGCGCCACTGGCCGCTGTGGTGGTGCATTTGCCGGTCTGGGCGTCGCAGCCGTCGCTGGTGCACGGGCTGCCGTCGTCGCACGCGATCGCGTTGCCGGGCTTGCAGCTGCCGTTGCCGCAAAGGTCGCCCTGCGTGCACGCATTGTCGTCGCTGCACGGTCCGGCCTGCGCGGCATGCGTGCAATTGCCAGCCTGTTTGTCGCACGCGTCGGCCGTGCAAGGGTTGCTGTCGTCGCAGACCTTTGGCGAGCCGCCAACACACGCGCCCAGCTTGCAGCTGTCGAACAGGGTGCACGGATTGCCGTCGCTGCAGGCGCCGAGTTGCGCGGCACTGGCGCAGTTGGCGGTCTTGGGGTCGCACGCGTCGACCGTGCAGGGGTTGGCGTCGTCGCAGGCCATCGATGCCCCGGGCGCGCACACCTTGTTGGCGCAGGTGTCCTGGACAGTGCACGGGTTGGCGTCGGCGTCGCAGTTGGCCTGGTTGGCCAGGCCCACACAGCCGATCGCGGGGTCGCACGCGTCGTCGGTGCACGGGTTCTGGTCGTTGCACGCGAGCTTGCCGCCCGCGGCGCAACTGCCCGCTTTGCAGGCGTCGCCGGCGGTGCATGCGCTGTTGTCGGCATTGCAGGCTTTGCCGTCCGCGACCGCCACCATCATGCAGCTGCCAGACTTGGCGTCGCAGGTGTTCTTGGCGCACTCCCCGTCGGCACTGTCGTCGCACACCACCACGGTCGCCGGGTTGACTTTGCAGGTGGGCTGGCTGGCTGTCAGGTCGCAGTACAGTGTGCCGTTACAGGGGTTGCCGTCTTCTTTCGGGATGCAGTCGGCATTGGCCTTGCAGTTGCAGTCCTTGGCCGGCGCGCCAGGCACGCATTGTCCGGTGGCGCACTTGTCGGCTTCGGTGCACGGATTGCCATCGTCGCACGCGCCGTCCAAGCTGCTGTGGCCACAGCCCGCCTTGGCGTCGCAACTGTCTTTGGTGCACGGCAGGTCGTCGTCGCACAGCGTGGCCGTTTGGTCAACGCCCACGCAGGCACCGTCTTTGCACTGGTCAAGCTTGGTACAGGCGTTGCCGTCGTTGCACAGGATGGAGGCTGGATTGTGCACGCAGCCGGTCTGGGCGTCGCACGCGTCGTTGGTGCACGGCAGCTTGTCGTCGCAATCGACCGCCGTGCCCGCGCACTGCCCGTCCGCACAGGCATCGCCGCTGGTACAGGCCGTGCCATCGTCGCAAGGCTGTGTATTCTTGGTAATCTTGCACTTTCCGGCGTCGCACGACTCGGTGGTGCACGGGTTGTTGTCGTTGCAAACGATGGGCTGACCGGCTTCGCACAGGCCCGCTTTGCACAGGTCGCCTTGGGTACACAGGTTGCCGTCGTCGCACGGCGCTCCGCTTTGGGTCGCCGTGCAACCGCTCGCGAGGTTGCAAGCGTTGAGCGTGCACGGGTTGCCGTCGTCGCAGTTGACGATCTTGCCCGCGCAAACGGCGTCGCTGTCGCACGCGTCGGACTCCGTGCATGCGTTGCCGTCGTCGCATGGGGTATTTTCTGCCTTTTTCGAGGACGTGCACTTGCCGTCCGCTGGCAAGCAAAACGCCTTGAAGCAAAAGTTGCTGTTGAAGCAGTTCTTGGCAACGCCGGCGCAACCGCCCGCCTTGCAGCTATCGCCGATGCTGCACGGGTCGCCGTCGTCGCAGGGGATGCCATCGGCCGGCGCGTGGGTGCAGATGCCGGCGCTCGGTCCGCCTGGCGCGCAACCGTCGAGCGTGCACGGATCCTTGTCGTCGCAATTGGCGGGTTTGCCAGCGCACGCGCCCGCAACGCAGGCGTCTCCGGCGGTGCAAGCCTTGCCGTCGTCACATGGGTCCTCGTCGGTCTTGCCATCGCAGTCGTCGTCGGCACCGTTGCAGTAGTCGACGGTTGCCGAGGTCGGCAGGCACGCGGCGTCTGCCGTGTCGCTGTCGCCCAAGGCAGCGTCCACCGTGTCCACGACTTCTGTCGTGTCCTGGCCATCGGTGGCGTCGACGGAACTTGATTCACCGCCTTGCGCGTCAACGGGCAACGTCTCGATCTCGACCGCGCCACCATCGCCTTCGTCTGTCAGGGCCGCAAGGTCGGAGGAGAGCTGAAACGCTTCGATGCGCGCCGCAACTTGCGCCTCGGACATGAACTCGCCGAGGCAACCGCTGAGCACCACACCCACGCCAAACGCCCACATCCGCAACGAAGTGCGGTTGGTGACGGCGATGGGGCGGGCGGGCGCAAGCATGCCGCAACCTCTCAAAAGCGCACCGCAAGCCCGACATGCTGCGGTGTCAGGGTGACAGCCACGTCAGGGTGCAGCGGTCCCACGCCGGCGCCCGCCGGCCGGATGATGGTCGTTTTGGGCGCAGCCGGCGCAGAGGGGCTGGCGAGCAGTTCCCACGTGAACCACGAGGCGCACCCGGCGGCGAGCACGCCGGCACCAATCGCAACATTGCGCAAAATCGTGGCGCGTTCAACGTGCGCCAGATACGCCTTGCCAGCGGCGTCGCTGTGCAAGCGCGCTTCGAGTTCGCGTGCACTGCTGGCCTGCAGCAAAGCCAGGCCGTCCAGGCCACCGGCTGCCACGCCCAGGCCCGCGGTCGAGGCCGCGGCGGCGGTCGGAAACGGCCGTCCGGGTGCAGGTTTGTCCGCTTCGGCCTTGAGCCGGGCCTTGAGCGCCGCGTCGCGGGCCTCGCGTTCCTTGGCTTCGCGGGCCAGGCGCTCGCGCTCCTGGGCTTCGCGGGCGAGCCTGTCCTGGCGCTCGCGTTCCTGCTTCTCTTTGGCAAGTCGCGTTGCTTCCTCGGCAGCTTTGCGCTCCGCGACGATCTTCTCCAGCACGGAGATGCGCGCGTCGGCATCCGCGCGGCCGGCATCGTTGACGTCGGGCAGCCCGCGATAGGCACGAAAAAGCGCCAATGCTTTCTCGACGTTACCGGCTTCCTGATAGGCGCGCGCGGCGTTGTAGATAAGGGTCGGCCGCCGCGCCAGGGTGTAGGCCTCCATGAAGCGTTCGGCGGCTTGCGCAAACTCTTTTTGCTGAAACAAGATCTTGGCTTCGGTCGCAATCGCCTCGGCGCGGCGAACGGCGGCGGCGTCTGGCGCTTCAGCTGCGCATGCGACCGACCAACCGTGCGAACCGGGCGTGACCGCCAACAACGTCCCCAAGACAACCGCGAGCGCGATCGAACTCCGGCGTAAACACGCCGCAAACAAAGAACTTTCCGGCAACGACGGGGGCGAAGGGGCCATCAGGGACACAATACCACGCGCGCGGTCCCGCTGAAAATCACGGCGCTTGCGTGCAGCGTTCAGCGGCCAGGGGCCTCAAGCCGGCCGACCCGGCCACCAACCGTCGGCAGCGACAGCAGCGCGAGGGGGGTGCAGGGCAAGCCAATGGTCCACGACCGACGCCGGCAACGGTGCGGCATCGCCCTGCGCGAGTTCGGCCAGGCACACCGCCTGATGGGTGACCATGGCGTTTTCCATCCAAGCACGCGTCGCCAGCACGGACCGGCCCGGGTCTGGCGCGGCGAGCAAAGCGACCGCGTCGTCGGCCAGGGCACGCAAGCGCTGCCCGATGCGGTCGCTGACCGTGCCCAGAGCGCGCGGCGAGCGCGACGCCATCCACTGCAACCACGCTTCGTGCAACCGCAATTTGTGCATGTCGCGCCACGTCTGCGCCGCCAACCCGTGGTGGGTGCCTTCCCAGGCTTCGGTGACCATACAGTCGCGGTACAGGCGCCCAAGCGGCGTAAAGTCCTCGATCGCCGCATTGCCTGCCTGCACTTCCATCGCCAGCCGCACCATCTGGGTGGCGCGCACGCTGGTCCAGTACTTGTTCATGTTCACGCCGATGCGCACGGCCGGGCCAAGCTCCGAACGTTCACCGGCCGCGGCCAGATCCAAGGTGCTGGCCGACCCTGCAGCCGCCTCGGCAAACAGCTGAGCCAGGGCCTGGTCGGCTGAAGCAAACCGGGCGACTGCCATGCCGAAGGCCTCCCGGTGCAAGGCAAAGCCAGAAGCCTCGAGATAGGCGCGCCACAAGATGCCTGCACACGCCATGGCGTTGAACAGACGCGAGGTGTTCAACACGATCTCGACGGTATTGTGAAAGCCGCGGTCGATTGGGCCCAGTTGCCAGGCGAGCGCTCCCTGCCAGTCCACCTCGCCGGAGGCCATCGCGCGGGTGCCGAGCTTGTGCTTGAGGCGGCGAATGCTGAAATGGTTGACCGGGTCGGGCGCGGCGCCAACCCGGTGCGAGAGTGCCTTCGCGGCCACGTTGCCATCTGCTGGCAGGTCGTGCGGCACGATGAAAAGGCCAAGGCCCCGCGTCCCTTCCGGCGCGCCGTGGGGCCGCGCGGTCAGCACGTACAGCGGCGCGTCCACCACCGAGCAGAACCACTTTTCGCCTTCGATGGCCCACAGCGCAGGTTGCTCGGTCGTCCCGTCGCGCAGCAAGCGGGCGCGGGTCGCATTGGCGCCGACGTCACTGCCGCCCTGGACTTCGGTCAGAAACTGCGCGCCATGCAACCGGTGCGCATAGTCCGGCTCGCACAGACCAGGCAACAGGAAGCGCTTGAGCGTGGGGTGGCCAACCTGCTGGACGGCCTTGATGAGACCTGCCGTGCATGCCAGCGGGCAAGTGTGGCCTGCCTCGCCGTGGTGCGAAGTCAGCAGGACCAGCATGGCCTGCTCGACCGCGCGGCCCGGTTGCCCGGTCAGACCCATCACCCCCGTGCCGTACACCAGGCGGCCGACCTCATGGTAGGCACCGTCGAAGCGCACCCGCTCGTGGCGGCGACCCACGGCGTCGAAGCGCTCCAGCGTTGGCAGGTACGGGTCGTGCGAACAGCGGTGAACCAGCGGCTCGGCTGCGGCAATCGCTGCGCCAAAGGCGTTGAGCCTGGCGTGCGTGGCGAGGTCGGCCTGGGGTGCCAGCCTGGCGAAAAGCGCGCGCAGCACGGCGTTGTCGGCGACCCAGTTGCCAGGACCGGCGTCGCGCCACGCAACCAGCCGGGCGCGGCCGCGGTCAATTGCGGTCGCTGGTTCGAGGGGGTGGACGCGGGCGCTGTCGTCGGCCATGGCCTGCCATGCAGCCCGACTCGCGCGGGCGCGAAAGCGTAAAGGTTTTTCGGCGGCGAAGGAACCGCGTCCTGGCCCTTGGCACCCCTGCCCAACGCCCCGCGATTGCCGTACACTACCCGTCCCGCCCGCCCCAGCACGGATACTGCCCATGCCACCAGATCGCCACGCCACTCCGCCGCTGCCCAAGTGGCGCGGAACGCCCAGCTACATTGCAGCCGAAGACCTGTGCGCCACTGTCAATGTCGCGGTTGCGCTCGGCCGGCCGCTGCTGGTCAAGGGCGAACCCGGCACCGGCAAGACCTTGCTGGCGCAGGCGATCGCGCAAGGCTTGGGCCTGCAACTGCTGACCTGGCACGTCAAGTCGACCACGCGCGCGCAGGACGGCCTGTACCTCTACGACACGGTTGCGCGGCTCAACGACTCGCGGTTTGGCGACCGCGATGTGCGCGACATCGCCCAATACATCGTGCTCGGCCCGCTCGGCCAGGCGTTTGAGCGCGCACAAAACGGCGAACGCGTGGTGCTGCTCATCGACGAGATCGACAAAGCCGACCTTGAGTTTCCCAACGACCTGTTGCACGAACTGGACGCGATGCGGTTTGTGGTCGCGGAGACCGGTCGCGAGATTGCGGCGGCGGTTCGGCCTATCGTGGTCATCACCTCCAATGCCGAAAAAGAGTTGCCCGACGCCTTCTTGCGGCGGTGCGTGTTTCACTACATCGAGTTTCCAGACGAGGCGCTGCTCGGGCAGATCTGCCGCGTGCACCATCCCGACGTCGACGACAAGTTGCTGGCCGCCGCGCTCCGGCAGTTCTTGCGCGTGCGTTCCCTGCCAGAATTGCGCAAGAAACCCTCGACGTCCGAGCTCATCGATTGGGTCGCCGGCTTGCGGCTGGCCGGCATCGACCCGGACAAACTTGAGAGCGCCCTGCCCTTTGCCGGCGTGCTGCTCAAGCAGGAGCGCGACACCCAGCGGGCAGCCAAGGTGGACTTCGCCAAGCTGGCACAGCGCCGATTCTAGACCACAGCGGCCATGTTCACCGGCTTTCACAGCATGTTGCGCGCCGCCGGCCTGCAAGTTGGCGTCGGGGAGTGGATGGCGGTCATGGCCGCGCTCGACGCCGGCGCGGTCGGGCCGTCGCTGCGGGCGTTCTACACCGTGGCGAGGGCGCTGGTCTGCCGGGACGAAGGCGACTACGACCGGTTCGACCAGGCATTCGGCGCGTACTTTCAGGGCACTGCACTGCCGACGCCGCTGCACCGCCCGATGCTGACGCCCGAAGAACTGGCGGCGCTGGAGCACTACGACCTGGATGCGCTGCGCGAGCTGTATGAGCAGCGCTTGCGCGAGCAGACCGAGCGCCACGACGGCGGCGGCAAGTGGATCGGGACTGGCGGCACCAGTCCGTTTGGCCAAGGCGGCGTGCACCCGACCGGCATGCGGGTCGGCGAAGGCGCACCCGGGCGCGGTCAGGCGATCGCCACCGCCAAGGCGCGGCGCTTTCGCAACTACCGAACCGACGTGGTGCTCGACACCCGCCAGATTGCCGTCGCGATACGCAAGCTGCGCAGGCTTGAGCGCAAAGCGCGGCGGGAAGAACTCGACTTGCCTGCCACCATCGAATCGACTGCGCGCAACGGCGGCGACATCGACATCGTGCTGCGACCGGAGCGGCGCAACCAGGCGCGGGTCGTTCTGCTGCTCGACGCCGGCGGCTCCATGGACCCGCACAGCCGGACCGTCGAGGCGTTCTTTTCGGCGCTCAAGCAGTCCGGCGGCTTGCGCGAAGTCGAGGCGTACTACTTTCACAACTGCCCATACGCGCACCTGTACACCGACATGGCGATGCTGCACAGCAAGCCGATTGCCGATGTGGTGCGCAGCGTGCCGCCG
>CAXRHS010000598.1:0-3060 GCA_964230235.1 Myxococcota bacterium | reverse complement strand
TGCCCAGGCAGTCGCTGCCGCGAGCCCGGACGTTCAAGCCGCCGCACCGGTCGCGGTGCCCGCTCCGGTCGCTCCGGTCGCGCCGCCCGCTGCCGCGCCGGTCCCGCCCGCCGCTCCTGCCCCGGCCGACGATGCCGTTGCGGCCGCGCCGGCGGCCGATGCCGCGCCCGCCGTGCCCGCTGTCGATGCCGCGCCGGCCCAGCCGGCTGCCGTCGCTGTCAAGGTCGATGACCGGGCTGCGGCGGACAAAGCTGCGCAAGAAAAAGCCGAGCAGGACAAGGCGGCTGCCGAGAAAGCCGCCGCCGACAAGCAGAAGGGAGACGCCGAGAAGGCCGCGAAAGAAGAAGCCGCCAAGCAAGCGGCCGAAAAGGCCAAGGCAGACAAAGAGGCTGCGGACAAGGAAAAGGCCGAGAAGGCTGCTGAAGCAAAGGCCAAGGCCGACGCGGATAAGGCCGCCAAGGCCGAGGCCGACAAGCAGGCCAAGGCAGAGAAAGCGGCTGCCGAAGCCGCCAAGAAGGAAGAAGCCAAGGCGGCTGCTGCCGAAAAAGCCAAGAAAGCCGGCGAGGATCGGGCAGCCAAGGATGCCGAGAAGGCCGCTGCCCGCGAAAAGGCGGCCGCAGACAAGAAAGCGGCCGACGAGAAGAGAGCCCAGGAACGCGCGGCCGCCGCCGATGCCAAGGCCAAAGCCGCCGCCGAGAAGAAGGCCGCGGACGAGGCCAAGCTTGCCGCCGCCGAAGCGGCCAAGCAGAAGTCCAACAAGCCCAAGATCAGTGACGACGACGTCGAAGAACTGCTGCGCAAGCACGACAAGTCCAAGGCGGCCGAGGCGGAAGACGGCGCGCTGACCCCAGGCCAGGTGGCCGAATACGGCAAGCGCGCGACCAAGGCCGTGGTCAACTGCTACCTGCTGCACGCGGAGGACCAGGGCGACGACACCATCAAAGTCCAGGCGCTGGTCAACTCGTCGGGCAACGTCGAGCGCGCTACGGTCATGGGCAAGCACGCCAACAACAAGGCGATGGCCGGCTGCATCAGCGAGGCGGTCAAGAAGATCTTGTTTCCGCAGTCTTCGGGCGCGGCCAAGAAGTACCAACTGGCCTATCGCGTCGGCGGCTAGACCAGTACAGCCCATTTCTCGACCCATCGGAACGGCGCCATGGCCTTCTTTCCGCATTCGCATGGCACGCTTGAGGTCATCTGCGGCTCGATGTTCTCGGGCAAAAGCGAGGAGTTGATCCGGCGCCTTCGGCTGGCGCGGATTGCCCACCAGCGCGTGCAGGTGTTCAAGCCGGCCCTGGACACCCGCTACGCCGAAGAAGAACTGGTCAGCCATAGCAACTTTCGCATCGCCGCATGCAAGGTACAGGCGTCGGGCGAGATTCTTTTGCGCATCCATGAGCTGACTGAGGTGGTCGGGATCGACGAAGTGCAGTTCTTCGATGCGGGCGTGGTCGATGTCTGCAACCGCCTCGCCAACATGGGCAAGCGCGTGATTGTCGCCGGCCTGGACCAGGATTTTCGCGGGCGACCTTTTGAGCCGATGCCGCAACTGCTTGCCATCGGCGAGTACGTGACGAAGCTGCTCGCCGTGTGCAGCGTGTGCGGCGCGCCGGCCAACCGCTCGCAGCGGATGCGCGGCGGCGATCAGGTCATCGAACTGGGCGCCACCGACCGCTATGAGGCGCGCTGTCGCCGCCACTTTGAGCCCGAAGAAGAGCGACAGCTGCAATTGTTGGCGGAACGCAACCACGCCCTGCGTCCGCACGCGGGTTGACCTCAACAGGAATCACTGTGAATTCAAGTCTGACGCCGCCGGCCGCCGGTCTGGATACCCTTTTCATTGGCATTGCCGGCTTGATGGGCGCGGGCAACTCGACGCTGGCGACGGCGGTCGGCAAGCACATGGGGCTCGACGTCTACTATGAGCCCGTCGAAGACAACGAGTACCTGGCCGATTTCTACCGCGACACCGCGCGCTACAGCTTTGCGACGCAGATCTACTTGCTGAACCGACGCTTTCAGCAGCACCAGGAGATCATCTGGCGCGGTCGGCCGGCCATCCAGGATCGCACCATCTATGAGGACGCTATCTTCGCAAAAATGTTGAGCGAAACCGGCCTGATGGAGCCACGCGACTACCGCACCTACCTCGGCCTGTTTCGCCACATGTCCAACTTCATGTGCCGGCCTAGCTGCATCATCTACCTCGACGTCAAGCCAGAGCGGTCGATGGAGCGCATCAAAGCGCGCGCCCGCGGCGTCGAGCAGGGCATCCAGTTGAGCTACCTCAATGCGCTTTACGCGGAATATGAGCGCTTCGTCGCCGACATCAGCAAGCGAATTCCGGTCATTCGCGTCGACTGGGATCAGTTTCGCGACGTCGATGAGATGGCGACGGTCATCCAGCGCGAGTACATGCAGGCCAATTTCATGCGCCAGGCACCGGCCTGGGAGCGGACGGCGTAGGGGCCGACGAAAACCGCATCGTTCGTTCGCGCGGGTTCGTCGCCTGCCCGGTGGGTCGCAGCGGCCGCCATCCAAAAAAGCGCCAGGTCGACCTGCCAACCCCGATCCAACGTGCTATCCTGCGCGACCGCCCGCCGCCTTGCCCCGGGCCCGGTCTTGCCATGGCCCGTCGTCCCAAAACTCAGTCAGTTGACTGCACGGTCAAAGGGCCGCCCGACCCGGCACAAATGCGCCGATGGTTGGAGACCCTCGACCGGTACCCGGTCCAGTACATTGGGCCGGACGAGTGTCCGACCGGCGTGGCCGTGTGGCTGCCATCGCACTTGCAGACGGCCGAAGTTGTCCAGGCTCATGGCATGCCGTGGTTGGTGCTGCAGACGACGTTCTGCGCCGGTCCGCGCCGCAAAGTCGCGATTTTGCCACTCATTGCCCACGCCAATTTGCAAATGGAAGGGGGGCGCTGGTTTCGTCTCGAGCGACCGCAGCGCCTGGTTTGCGCCTATGAAGTTCCGGCACAGCACTTGGATGTGTTTGAATTTACCTTGACTTGGGAGCGCTTTCGCCGCGAGGTGCTGACCCACGGCGTGGAACTGA
>CAXRHS010000597.1:0-6425 GCA_964230235.1 Myxococcota bacterium | reverse complement strand
CAGCCCGGCGCAGGCCGGGCTTTGTTGAGTGAGCCTGCGGCTTTAGCCGCCTGGCGTTCTGTTGACGCCAGGCACGCGCAGGTGCCTGGCGTCCTATTGCCGCAAGGCCACTCTCCGGTGCCTGGCATCGATGGACACCCGGACCCGGCTCGCCACGTTGCCTGCCTGAGCTCACGTTGCAACCGCGGCCACTGCTCGACAAAGACCTGACGCACCAGGCTGTCCTCCGGCGAGCGGCGGACGTACGACAGCGAGTGCCCGCCGGAAATGGTTGGCGGGCGGGCGACAGCGCTGGCGGCGGGCGGCGGCATCGCCCAGGTGATCGGTAGCAGACCGCCCTTTGCCGCGCGGCAAGCTTTGAACCGGCTCGCAGTCCGGGGTCAGCGCACCCCGTTCAGCCGTCTGTCGCTGTCCCTGCGCCTGCCGCTGACGTCCACGCCCGCGCCCACCGCCTACTGCGCACTAACCCCCACATCATCCACAAACCACCCCTTGCGATACGCCACGTGGTTGATCCCCGCGGTATCAAACGTAAACCTGACCTGAAACACCTTGTTCGCCACCGCCGCCAGGTCCACCGTCACCTGCTGCCACAGCTTCTGCCCACTACTGTTCGCTAGCGTCGCCGTCACCGCAATGGTCTTGAATCCGTCCACGCTGACCTCGACCTTGCGCACATCCTTGGCGTTGTCCGGCGACACGTCTGCGAAGCTCCAGAACGTCAGCGATACCTTGCTCGTGCCCACCGCGCTGAACGTGCCATTGCTGACCGCGCGCCCCCAATGTGACCCCACATAGCCCGTGCCATCGTTGAAGTTGAGCGTGCAACTACCGGTGTACGGCACCGGCGGCATCGGCGTGGCATCGATAGCCCACACCGCCGTCGTCGAGGTACTTGCGCCCTTGATCCCCGGCGTCAGCGTCCACTGGGTATCGGTACACGCCACTGCGTCATTGAACGGCAGCGCCAGCACCGGGCACGCCGCTGCGCTAAACGTATTGGTACAGCCACTGCCGCCACAAGCGTCGATGGTACACGGGTTGCTGTCATTGCAGCTGGCATCCTTGAACAAGCACCCCACCGCCTGATGGCAAAAATCCAGCGTGCACAAATTACTGTCGGCACAGTTGGTCATGCCAGAGCCAGCACAGGTGACCGTACTGCCATTGACCGTACACAAGTCGGTCGCCGTGCACACATTGCTGTCGTTGCACGCCGCCCCGCCGGCCAGGTTGACGTACAGGCAGCCTTTGACCGGGTCGCAGCTGTCGTTGGTGCATGTGTCGTAGTCGTCGCAGGGGTTGGTCGATAGCGGGATGCACTGGTAGGTACCGTTCTTCATCATGCACTCTTCGGGGCCGGTGCACGGGTCGCCGTCGGTGCAGGTGCTGCCAAACGGCAGCCAGGTGCTGGTGCAGCCAATCGCCATGTCGCAGACGTCGCCGGTACACGGGTCCTTGTCGTCGCAGTTCAGGCTCGGGTTCGGGGTGTTGACGCACTTTTGACCGGTGGTGTCGCAGCTGTCCAGCGTGCACACATTCTTGTCGTCGCAGGCGTTGGGCTTGCCCCCGCCGCACTGGGTCAGGTCGCCACAGACCTCGCCTACCGTGCACACGTTGCCGTCGTCCCACGGTGTGCCCGTCACGATGGTGCCCAGGCACTTGCCGCTGCCACACATGTCGCCGGTGGTGCAGGCGCTGCCATCGTTGCAGGTGGTGCCGTCCGCGCCCACCGCGTACACGCAGTTGCCGCTGGTGGCGTTGCAACTGTCGGTCGTGCAGCCGTTGTTGTCGTTGCAGGTCTTGGCGGTGCCGGCCTTGCAGGCCTTGTTGGCGCACGCATCGCCAGTGGTGCACGCATTGCCGTCGGCGGCGTTGCTGGCGGTGCAGTTGCCGTTGGCCTTGTCGCAGGCGTCCGTCGTGCACGGGTTGTTGTCGTTGCAGACCTTGGCCGTGCCGCCGCAGACGCTTTTGGTGCATGCGTCGTTGCTGGTGCAGGCGTTGCTGTCGTCGCAGACCGTGCCGTCGGTGGCAGAGACGTTGCTGCAGGTGCCAGTCGCCGCGTCGCACTTGTCGGTGGTGCACGGGTTGCTGTCGGCGCAGTTCTTGATGGGACCGGCGCAAAAGCCGGCCTGGCATGCGTCGGGTGACGTGCAGGCATCGCTGTCGTTGCAAGGTGTGCCATTGTTCCCCGGCGAGAACAAGCACTTGCCGCTGACCTTGTCGCAGTCAGACGCTGGTGCTGCTCGTCGGTGGGCTTGGGCTGCCGGTTTGCGCTTGGCCCCGCGCACCATGCTACGCCGCCCAGGGCCAGGCCGATCCTGACGATGGCGGCCGGCAAGCTCGCGATTACGGCCCAACAAGCCGCCCTGGCGCGCCATTCTTGCCATCGGCGCTGTGGCAGCCATTGCACGCCCCGCTCGACTGCGGTCCGCACACGAAGCGCACGTGGTTGTCGACCATCACCCGCGCGCTGGCCGGCGTCGCCAGCGCCGGCGTCTCGTAGCTGTACCCGAAGAAGTTGCCGGCGGCGTTGGTCTGCTTGCCGTAGACCTTACCGTTGGCGTCGGTGACCTGAACGACCACCGCCTGCTAGCCGTTGCAGTCGGTCATGGCCGTCTTGTTCGGATTGACGGTGCCGGCCATGGCCAGCTTGCGGGCCATTTGGAGAGCCGTTTATCTTCAAGTGTCTGGAAGACTATGTGAGTAATTGTAAGTTCTGCGATTTGGCCCTTGCGTAGAGAGAGAGAGAGAGAGAAAGTTGCCACCGCGCCGCCATCCTGCCGGTGCGGGGTGGTACATGTTCATCGTCGTCTGCAAGCACTTGAAGCTCGACTTGACTGGCCTTTCGGGAACCGGCGCAACCGATATCCGCCTGCTGGCGCGCGGCAGCGACACGACGATGCTAAAGAAAGGCCGACCCGTGGTGCGCGTAGAAGATCTGCTGCTGCCGTCTGGCGCGTCCGTCGACATCTCGATCGTCGGCAGCTGGCCGGCAGAGGACTTGCCGCTCGAACTTTTCGAGGACGACCCGAGCGGGCTGAGCCGGCGCGGTACGGTCACGATCGACAGCAGCACCCAGCTTGGGACAATCCTCGAACCCAACACGGGCACCCCAGCGGCCGCGGTCGACGTCGACCTGGGCCCGGCAGTGGATGTGTACGCATCGATCACGCGCGGAACGGGTTCGCCGTTCATCGTCACGGTCAGCATCGGCATCTTGGGGTGGGAGGCCTGATGATCGGCGAAGAAGCCAAGCGCTTCGGTGCAGCCAGCGAAACCACGGCGCGGGCATTTGCCGATCAGCTTGCGGGCGCGACCTCGGGGCAGCCACCGGCGGCGGGCCATGAAGGTACCGCGCCAGATGACCTGCCTGTCGAAGAACTGCGCCGTCGGGCGCTGGCGGTGTTCGAGCGAGCGGCACCAGGCTGGCAGTCTGCGTCGCCCCACGGCTACCTTGTCGCCGAACTGCGCGCGGCGATCGAGCGCGCCCACCCCGCCACCCTGCGCCAGTTTGCCCTGCGCGCCCGGACGGAACAGGTGGCAGCAGGCTAAAGGGCGCCGCCGGTCGGCGCAGCAAAGGGGCAATCCGCGATGGCTGACGGCGACGGGTTTTGGTGGGCGAAGGCCAATCTCGACTTTCTGCTCGACGTGTTCTTGGGCGCGAAAGTCGTTGGGTCCGGCAATTGGAGTTGCGTGGCGCGGGTCGTCGTCGGTGGCTCGGATCTTCCTGAGACTCAAAGCAATCTGTATGGCGGCGGCCTTTGGCTCGAAAATGTGCTGTACTTGGTTCCCGGCGATGGCGCGGGCGTACCGGCAAAATGGGTGCAGCATACGCAGTTGATTGCGATTCCGTGCATGCTGGCGACGTATTTCAAGACCAAGCCGGGCCAGTTTACGTTCAAGGACGGCGTCCAAATTCCTGACGATAGCACTCAGTATGGTGAAAAACTGCAGCCATTGAAGTGGTCGGCTGGCATACAAACGTCGAAGCCAACTGCTGAAAATATTGCCAATTTCGTGGCAACTTCGGCGAGCGAGGCGATCGATGCCGCGCCGACCGGTACCGCATCCGCTGCGCTGACCTTGAAGGATGCTGCCGGTCAAACGCAGTTGCGCGTGCGCGCCCGCTTCCAAGCTGCGAACTACCAGTTCATCTACCGCTTTGATCTGTCCGACGATGGCAAGATTACGTTTGGCGTGGAGTTGACCGGCAAGACGTTAGACAACCATCCGTATCTCGTTCACCTGCACCAATTGATTGCCGTACTGGTTCCAGGCAAGGATTTTGTCGCTACCTACTTGGTCCAGCAGAATACAGGTGCCGGCGCCAATCCGTTTGCGGCCAAATCCGCCGTTGCGCAGTTGGAGGCCAAGAAACCCGAAGCGGGCTGGCACTGGCATGACGATAGCGTACTCGCCTTTGTCGGTGCCGCGCCCTCCGCAAAACTCAGCGTCTGGCCCGAAGGGAAAACCAGCGAGGGGGAGCCGATGGGCACTGGCTTGCTGTGGTGGCTCGATCCGCCGGCCGCGCATCCGGTCGGCCCGGCCTATCCGGGCCACATGCTTCCCGACCTCATCGCGCTGGACTACGAAAAGTGGCATGCGCTGGCCTACAGCGAGCCCATCAACTACCCGCCGAAGCAAATCGCCCGAGTCGCGTGGTATGCCGGTCTGAACGAAAACATCGACAACAAGATCGCGTGGAAGGTGCTGGCAAGCTATTTCGGCCTCAAGATGGTGGACGGCAAGTTGCCCGCCCTGTTCACGGTCCTGCGCCACTTGCACTTTCCGGAAGCGCCTGAAAATGAACGGATGCCGGCGCACTACCTCTTCCAGACCGTGCGCTTGCGCGGGCGGCCAGGATGACGGCCTCGCACGGCGCTCAGCGCCAAGCGCCGGTTCGCCCGCGACGCACGTCGATTGGCCTGTGGCAAGTCTGTGGAGCCTACGCGCTGAGTGCGACGCAGTGTGCCTCCCCTGGGCCAGAGGCCTTGCCGGTTCCGTGCGGCTGCGCCGACGTGGTTGTTGGCTCGGAAACGGCAGCACTGCTTGACGCCGCACCCGACCCGGCTGGCAGCCAAGGTCAACCGGATGCTGCCACCAATGACCCGGCCACCGCGGAGGCACAAGCACCGGGAGATCAATTGCAGGCGGAGACGATGTCCTTCGACTGCGTCCCAAACCAGAATCCGGCAACGGGTACAGTCTCTGGCTCCTGGTTCTGGAGCCAGTATCAATCTTCGCCGTATGCCTTGGGTGGGCAGGCAACTTGCCCATTTGGGTCCGACTTCAAAGGTGTGATTCCCGGCATGATCCCAACGCTGACAGGTGCCTGGGTCGTGTCGCCTTTGGCTCTGGATGCGTACGGCGTTGTTCGTGAATCCACGCCGAAAGATTGGCACGAGCTGAATGACCAAAGCCGCCACTTGCTGGTCATCCGCCACATGGAACCGCTGCCAACTGGGACCAAGCCGAAAAATGTCTACGAAGGCATGCCGAACTATCCCTTTGTCAAGCCCGGCGCGACCGAAGTGCTGTACTCGCCCTTGCCCTTGGTGCACGGCACGCACTTCGACAATCTGATGCTCGGCGCCACCACCCACGCGCTCGGAGCCTGGGCAGGGACTGTAGATGCAATCGTCGTCAACGTGAGCGCCGTGCTACACCTGACCTGGAAGTCGGGCAGCCCGGTCAGCGTCGTCGCCGCGCCGGACCATCCGATGGCGGGCAAGGAGGACTGGGAGGACGCGTACAAATCCAGGTATAAGTACCCGGCGTTGACCAGTCCGGTTTCGCGGGTGATTTCTGTGGGCGGAACACCGACCTTGTTCGTGCTGCAGCGCTTTCCAAAGGCGGGCCCGTACGCCGTCCACGCCTGGCCGGTGACCGAAACCGGTTTTGGCGATCATCAGGTCGTCTTGCCGCAACTGGCCACTGCCGTGTCAGCGGATCTGCTGGTGGCACCGCGCTCGCCCGGTGCGGTGTGGCTGGCATTGGCGGACTTCAAGCTCAAGGATGCTTCACAGGCAGCGACAGATGCTTGCTTCAACGATTATTCGACCCCTGGATGCGGTTACGCGGTCAAGCTGTATAGCGCCACCGCCAGTAGCGCCGTTTGGCTCGCTGATCTGGCAGTTCCCAAGGAGTCTTTGGGGGGCAGCAGTTCCATGCGCAAGATGATCCAATTGCTGCCCCTGGACGGCGAACACGTGGCAATCGTCGGGGGCGCCGCCCAGCTATTCGTATGGTCTGCCGCGCAGGGCCTGGTGGCAGCCGGCAATCTCTTGCCCGGCGCAGATCCGCTGCTTTCCAGCCAATCTTCGCCTTTTGGCGTTTTTTCGCGCCCGGACGGCGGCGTGGTCGTGCTGACAGAGTTGCCAAATGGCGACGGCATTACCGAGCGCGTCATTGCTACGGCCGTC